>JAAYPH010000159.1 GCA_012519955.1 Candidatus Epulonipiscium sp. | reverse complement strand
GGTAGCAATATGGCAGCAAAAAAATTTATAAACTATAAAAATGGCAATAATTTTGATAATATGAATAATAGGAATAACAGAAAACAATAGGAATAACGACGAATAAAACTTTAACAATCGAGTGGGAATAAAGCTTAATGTCCAAGGGCAACCCACCTTTCCCTGAAAAGGGCAAAATGGGCTTCCCCCAAAAACAAAAGAAATAAATGAAGATGAGACCTTGAGATAAGTCATTTAGACTTGTTTCAGGGTCTTTTTTGTTTATCTGTATGGAGTATCAAACCCTTGATATTACAGACGTTACGGCTTTTTTGATGAGTGACCTGCCACCCGTCTTCCCCAAAATGTAGAGAGCCTCTTGATTTTGGGAGCCTGTTTTTGGGAGGGAAAGCGAGTTTGCCTTTTTTGATGGAAAAGAGGGAAAGGGGGAGTGGAGGGGGACAGTATAAATCCTATAGGCTTAAAGAAATAAAGGCTTATAGGATTTATTTTTTGATACAATAAATGTGTACGTTAAACTATTCGATTGTTAGGATATGTGTAAATTATTGGAGTAAACAGGAATATATATAGTTTGAGATAAAATATTGACAGGAGATAATAAGTATTATAAGCTTTTTATAAAGGGAGTTATTTATAACACATAAACAAAATAGAATTAAGCTATTTTTTATAATTAAAAGTTCAAAGATACATAAATGGTAATATTTACATATGTGGTAATATTAGCTAGGGGTGTAACAGTTGACTTATATAGATAAGTATAATACAAATAAAACATGGGCATCATGTGCATATAAAGTATCACAATATGATATTGCAACTAATAGATATTATTATAGTATTTTTCAGAAGATGCTAAATAAATTATATACTGAAGGTATATCAATAGATACATCTGAAAGTGAAGGAACTCATAATCGTACAGCTACAATATTCAGAGAAAAAATTTTAAATAAAAAAATTGGAAAACCAACAGGGAAACAAAAAACAAGGAAAATAATTGAATTTAACAGTAATTTTCAAAGTTTAAAAAAACTTAGATACATTGCTGACTATACAGTTAATAGTATAACTGAGGAACAAGTAAATGATGTAGTAAAATCATTTAATGTGCTAGATGAGATAATTGATTAGAAATATAAGTCACTAATATTATTTCTGGTTCATAATATATATTGACAAGGAGATGAAATTATGAAATATGAGTATAAAAGTATCATTAATGAATTAAGAAGAATTTATCGTAATGTCAATTTCGATATCATAGAAGAACAAGATAGTATACAATTATTATGTGATAATAAAGAACTGTGTGATGATATAATTTATTTAGATCGAGTGTGTGACCTCGTAGAAAAGTTCTTAGATGAAGAAGATAAAAATAAATTTGCAGTATTGTATGATTATCTTAATGAGATAAGTGTTTGGTGTTTTAATGATATTAGCTATGAAATGAAAATGAATAATTATAGACAAACAAATATAGATAAATATAATTTTTTTGAAGAGAGTAATACGGGGGAGAAAGCGGCATGATAAATGATATTAAGAGTGTTCTTAGATTTACTAATTATAAGGTAGATAAAATTGAGTTTAAACTAAATCCAAATTATAAAAATGAGAAGATTGATATCGATTTAAATATAAAAAAGCAAGTTATGTTTGATGAAAATGAAAAAGTTTGGAATGTTAAGTTAATAACAAAGGTATTTGAAGATGCTACAGAGAATAATTATCCTTTTTCTCTTGAAATTGAACTTACTGGAATATTTGAAGTAGATACTGAAGATGATAATAATACGGAAAAATTATTAAATATTAATGCAGTAGCTATACTGTTTCCATACGTTAGGTCTTTAATAAGTACTTATACTGCAAATGCTAACGTACAACCGTTAATTCTTCCAGCAATTAATGTAAACAAATTGATAGATATGTCCAAAAAGGAACAATAATTATGCGGCTAGTGTATATACTGGCTGTCTTTTTTTGAAGAAGAAAATTTTTGAGTATTGATATAGAGAACTAAGACTATTCAAATCATATAAAGTAATATTTGATATATAGGAGGAATGAATATGGAAGACAAACAATTAGCGTCTATGATCGACCATACAGTTTTAAAGCCCGATGCAAAAGAAGAAGATATTAAAAAGTTATGTGAAGAAGCGATAGAATATGGATTTGCTACGGTTTGTGTCAATCCCTGCTATGTGCCGATGGCAAAACACTTATTACAAGACAGTGATGTGGGCATTACAACCGTAATAGGCTTTCCTTTGGGGGCTAATACCATTACCACCAAAACCGCAGAAGCAGAGGAAGCCATAGAAAATGGTGCTACGGAAGTGGATATGGTTATTAATATCGGTGCATTAAAAGATAAAAAATATGACTATATAAGAGATGAGATTAAAGCGGTAGTACATACTGTTAATAAAAGAGCAGTGGTTAAGGTGATTATAGAAACTTCCCTTTTAACCGATGAAGAAAAAGAAAAAGCTTGTTTACTCGCAAAAGAAGCCGGAGCGGACTTTGTAAAGACCTCAACTGGATTCTCCGGAGGAGGGGCTACAAAGGAAGATATTGAACTGATGAGAAGAACCGTAGGGGATACCATGGGAGTCAAAGCATCCGGTGGCGTGAGAACCCGTCAAGATGCAGAAGCCCTTATAAAAGCAGGAGCAACCCGTATTGGTGCCAGTGCTTCTGTAGCAATTATTAAAGGTGAAAAGAGCAGCAGCTCATATTAATCGAACATTAGAAATAAAAAACAATAAAAAGTTCGAAAAACTGTTGACAAGAAGTACTATAATTTGCTACAATACCTCTGTAAAAAGAAATAACGAATGAATTCACTTATATAAATCTAGAAATAAGGTCTAGATGTCTCTACCGACAACCGTAAATTGTCTGGCTATGGGTGAAACGAATGATCTAATAATTCTGCAGGATTATTATGTTCGTTTCCCATTGTGCGTGGAAACGAACTTTTTTGTTTTATAGGAAATTCTTCTGGATTTCCTATGCAATGAAATTTAAAAATAAGGCTATTGATTTTCCAATCTAAATTACTTAAGGGGGATATTAAAGTGGCACAAGAAAAATCACAGCTTAATAACAATAGCTTGTTAGAAAAAGTATTTAAATTGAGCGAGAACAAAACCACTGTAAAAACAGAAGTTGTTGCAGGATTTACAACATTTATGACCATGGCTTATATTTTAGCTGTAAACCCTGGAATGTTAGCGGCAGCAGGAATGGATCAAGGAGCAGTATTCACCGCGACTGTTTTAGCATCCATTATCGGAACATTGGCAATGGCATTTTTAGCGAATTATCCATTTGCTCTGGCACCAGGTATGGGACTTAATGCATATTTCGTTTATACTGTTTGTTTAACAATGGGATACAGCTGGCAAGTTGCTTTAGCAGCAGTATTTGTTGAAGGAATTATATTTGTCGTTTTAACTTTCTTAAATGTTCGTGAAGCAATTTTTAACGCATTTCCACAATCATTAAAACATGCAGTTGGTGCTGGTATTGGTTTATTCATTACGTTTATTGGTTTCCAAAATGCAGGCATCATTATAGACGATGCAGCAACTCTTGTTACTTTAGGAGATATAACAAGTATCGTTCCTTTCTTGGCAATAGTTGGAACTTTGATTACAGGAATATTGGTTGTTAAAAGAGTAAAAGGATCTATTCTTATTGGAATTATAGTAACTTATGTATTAGGAATTATAGCAGAATTAGTTGGATGGTATGTTCCAAATCCAGAAGCAGGAGTATATAGCTTAATCCCAGGAACACTTTTCTCCTTACCTCCAAGTATAGCTCCGATTGCTTTTAAACTTGATTTATCTCAAGTATTTTCATTAAGTTTCTTTGTAGTAGTTTTCGCATTCTTATTTGTTGACTTATTTGATACTTTAGGTACTTTAATCGGTGTATCTAGCCAAGCTGAGATGTTAGACAAGGATGGAAAACTTCCAAATGTTAAACAAGCATTATTAGCCGATGCAATTGGAACAACTGCTGGAGCGCTTCTCGGTACTTCTACAACTACTACTTATGTAGAAAGTGCTGCAGGGGTTGCGGAAGGTGGGAGAACAGGATTAACATCTTTCGTTACAGCAGCTTTCTTCGCTATTGCATTATTATTCTCACCAATCTTTTTAGCAGTACCTGGCTTTGCAACAGCACCTGCTCTTATCATTGTAGGATTTATGATGATGCAATCTGTAAATAAATTAGACTTCTCAGAAGCCAGTGAAGGTATTCCAGCTTTCTTAGCATTAATAGCAATGCCTTTAGCATACAGCATAGCAGAAGGAATTGTATTCGGAACAGTTTCATATGTAGTTGTTAATGCTGCGACAGGTAAAGCAAAGAAAGTACATCCTGTAATGTATGTTTTAGCAATTGTATTCGTATTAAAGTTTATTATCGAAAAAATAGGGTAATCCGATATAGTGCTTTGTATGACTGGCGGACAGTGGGAGCACCCACAGGGAGTACAAAGCGAAAACGCCGACCGCCTGGGCAAATAGACCGTTTGGAATCTATTTGCTCAGGCGGTCTTTTCTATAGTAGAAAATAGGAGGCGAAACAATGGATAGGAATCCATGGAGAGGATTTAAAGAAGGCGTTTGGCAGGAAGAGATAAATGTTAGAGATTTTATTCAGAAAAATTACAGTCCTTATGAAGGAAATGAAGATTTTTTAGAAGGAGCGACTGAAAGAACCCAAGACCTTTTAAAAAAATATACGGATTTATGCCGGTTAGAATCAGAATGGGGAGGGGTACTGGATATTGACACCTCCACGGTATCTTCTTTGCTTAACTATGCTCCGGGATATCTTGACAAGGAAAATGAAATCATCGTAGGGCTTCAGACCAATAGACCCTTAAAAAGGGGTGTCAATCCTTTTGGCGGCATTCGGATGACAAGACAGGCCTGTGAAGCCTACGGATATAAATTGGATAAGAAGGTTGAAGAGCATTTCGAATATAGAACGACCCATAATGACGGTGTTTTTAGAGTGTATACCGATGAGATGCGAAAGGCCCGAAAAAGTGGTGTGATCACTGGACTTCCCGATGCCTACGGTCGGGGAAGAATTATTGGAGATTATAGAAGAGTAGCTTTATACGGAGTAGATTATCTTATTGAGGAAAAGAAAAAAGACAAAGCATTGCTTGGCAAGCGTTTGATGGACGATGAAAATATAAGGCTTTCAGAAGAACTGTATCGCCAAATAGACTTCTTAGAGAAGCTAAAGAAAATGGCCCAAATGTACGGATACGATATTTCAAAACCTGCGACCAATTCTAAAGAAGCGGTTCAATGGTTATATTTTGCGTATCTAGGGGCTATCAAAGAGCAAAACGGAGCGGCTATGTCTCTAGGACGAGTAAGCACATTTTTAGATATTTACTTTGAGCGGGATTTAAAAGAGAATACTTTTACGGAAACAGAAATTCAAGAAATTGTAGATGACTTTGTTCTTAAGCTTAGAATGGCAAGGGAACTTAGAACCCCTGAATACAATGAGCTGTTTGCAGGAGATCCTCTTTGGATTACAGAATCTATAGGGGGTATGGGAGAAGACGGCAGAACTTTAGTCACAAAATCTTCCTTTAGATTCTTACATACCCTTTATAATTTAGGACCTGCACCCGAACCCAATTTGACCGTACTTTGGTCTAAAGATCTGCCTGAAGCTTTTAAACGCTACTGCAGCAGGGTTTCTATTGAAACAGATTCTATTCAATATGAAAATGATGATATCATGCGGGAAATCTATGGAGACGACTATGCTATTGCCTGCTGTGTGTCGGCGATGAAAATAGGCAAACAAATGCAGTTTTTCGGAGCCAGATGTAATCTTCCAAAAGTACTATTGATGAGCTTAAATGGCGGTGTGGATGAGATTAGTAAAGAGCAGATCGGTCCCAGCAGGCAGCCGATTTCAGGAGATGTTATAAATTATGAAGAAGTGATGGAAAGATTTTCATTCTATCGCAAATGGCTTTGTGAGCTATATGTAAATACTATGAATGTGATTCATTATATGCATGATAAATATGCCTATGAAAAATTACAAATGGCGCTGCACGATACAGAAGTAGAAAGGTTTATGGCTTTTGGGATTGCCGGTCTCTCAGTTGTTGCAGACTCCCTAAGTGCCATAAAATATGCGAAAGTAAAGCCAGTTAGAGATGAAAGCGGCATGATTATTGACTTTGAAATAGAAGGAGATTTCCCTAAGTACGGCAATGATGACGAACGAGCAGACAGCATCGCTAAGGACTTAGTAAAAGACTTCTACAATGAATTAAAGAAAATTCCTGCATATCGCAATGCGAAGCATACCTTATCCATATTAACCATTACCTCCAATGTGGTTTACGGCAAAAAGACAGGCAACACCCCTGACGGAAGAAAGAAGGGCGAACCCTTTGCACCGGGGGCAAATCCCATGCATAACAGGGATCAAAAAGGCGCTTTGGCTTCTCTGAATTCAGTGGCGAAACTTCCTTATGAATGCTGCAGGGACGGGATATCCTGTACTTTTAGTGTCGAGCCCAATACTTTAGGAAAAACAGAAGAAGCCAGAATGGATCACCTTACAGCGATATTGGATGGATATTTTGCCAAAGGCGCCCATCACTTAAATGTAAATGTCCTCAATAGAGAAAAACTCATTGAAGCAATGGAACATCCGGAAAAATACCCGAATTTAACTATCCGTGTATCCGGTTATGCAGTGAATTTCCATAAATTAAGCAAAGAACAGCAAGAAGAAGTCATTAGTCGAACATTCCACGGCAAACTATAAAATATGGGAGGAGATTGAGTATGAAAAGAGCACTGATCAGTGTTTCTGACAAAACTGGAGTTGTAGAATTTGCTAAGAAAATCAGTGATTTAGGTTTTGAGATTATTTCCACCGGAGGAACTGCTAAAGCGATTACCGACGCAGGCATTAAGGTGATTGGAATTTCAGAGATTACAGGATTTCCAGAATGCTTAGACGGAAGAGTAAAAACACTGCATCCAAATATTCATGCCGGATTATTGGCAATAAGAGATAATGAAGAACATATGAAGCAATTAGAAGAGTTAAATGTGGAAACCATTGATTTAGTCGTTGTGAATTTATATCCTTTTAAGCAAACCATTTTAAAAGACCATGTAGAATTGGAAGAAGCCATTGAGAATATCGACATCGGCGGGCCTACAATGATTCGTGCTGCAGCTAAGAACTATCAGGATGTAGCTGTGATCGTGGACCCAAAAGATTATGATAAAGTAATAGAAGAATTAAGAGAAAATGGTGAAGTATCCAGGGAAACGAAATTTTATTTAGCTTCTAAGGTTTTTGAACATACAGCAAGCTATGATACCCTCATTGCAAATTATCTTAGAAAGCAAAGAGGCGCTGAGGACTTCCCTGAAACTCTAAGCTTAACCTTTGAAAAGGTTCAGGACATGAGATATGGTGAAAACCCTCATCAAAAGGCTGCATTCTATAAGGAAATCGGCAAAAATACAGGATGCCTCAGTTCTGCCGTTCAACTTCATGGAAAAGAACTTTCCTTTAATAATATCAACGATACCAATGGGGCATTGGAGCTTCTTAAAGAATTTGATGAACCCACTGTAGTTGCCTGCAAGCATGCAAATCCCTGCGGCGTAGGCAGTGCCGATAATATTTATGATGCATATATGACTGCTTATAACGCTGACCCTGTATCCATCTTCGGAGGAATTGTCGTAGCCAATCGTGAAATAGATGAAAAAACCGCCGAAGAAATGAATAAAATCTTTATTGAAATTATCGTAGCTCCTTCATATACGGAAAAAGCTTTAGAAGTTTTAAAACAAAAGAAAAATCTTCGTATATTGCAGTTGGATAACATTTCTGTAAAACAGCCAAAAGGCTCCTACGATATGAAAAAGGTAGCCGGGGGATTGCTTATTCAAGAAGTAGACAATGTATTGTTACCGGAAGAAGAACTAAAGGTAGTAACCAAAAGACAACCTACAGAAAAAGAAATGGAAGATTTATTATTCGCATGGAAAATTGTTAAATATGCTAAGTCCAACGGTATAGCTATTGCAAAGGATAAGCAATCCTTAGGTATAGGACCGGGGCAAGTGAATAGAATCTGGGCTTGCAAACAAGCTGTAGAACATTGCATCGAGCAAATAGGAGAAGAGGCTTTAAAAGGAGCGGCTCTTGCTTCTGACGCGTTCTTCCCGTTCTCTGACTGTGTTGAAGAAGCAGCAAAAGCCGGAATCACTGCCATCATTCAGCCAGGAGGCTCCATAAGAGACCAGGAATCCATAGAAGCTTGTGATAAATACGGAATAGCTATGGTATTTACAGGTATGAGACATTTTAGACATTAATCAGAAGTTACCGCCAATTTTAGTGCATAATACTGAAATTGGCGGTTTTTAATTAGTAGCTAATTTTTATAAATTAAAATCTTTTTGACTACAAAAATTTGTAATATGTTATAATTGTATTGGTTATGTTAATATTTTATTTGGAGGACTTGCTTAATAACCAAGGGGGAAATTTATGCAGCTTTACAAGATACTCTTAGTAGACGACGAAGAAGAAATTAGAAAAGGCATTATAAAAAAAATCAAATGGGAAGAACTCGGCTTTGTTGTAGTGGGAGAGGCGGAGAATGGTATTGAAGCCCTGGATATTATAGATAAAACCATGCCTGATGTAGTCATTACGGATATCAGGATGCCATTTATGGATGGCATTAAGTTGGCTGAAAACATTAAATATCGTTTTCCCACCAATAAGGTCATTGTTCTATCAGGCTTTGATGACTTTGAGTATGCCCAGGAAGCCATAAAACTAGGTGTTATACGGTACATTCTTAAACCTATTAATTCTATAGAATTTACAGAGCTCTTAAAAGAAGTAAAGCATCTTTTAGATGAAGAGATACGCTCTAAAAACGATTTGGAGACTTTAAAAATAAATTATCAAAAAAGTTTACCCCTGCTTAAAGAAAGATTTCTTAATCATTGGATCGAAGATTATGTTGCAGAAGAGGAAATAGAAGAAAATATTCATATTTTAGATTTAGATATTGCTCAAAAACACCTGGCTCTGGCTGTGATCAGGCCGGATGAACTGGGTAAAGAGGAAAAAGACATTAAAACATTAAAAAACAAACATTTATTAAAGATGGCAATATTTAATATATGTGAAGAAGTCGTGAAGGAGCATAACTTAGGAACCATTTTTATGAAAATCAATGAAATGGTTGTTATTATTCCTTTAAAAGATCATGAAACAGTAAAATCCAGCAGCCGTATTGCTGTAGCATTAGAACAAATAAGAATTGCTGTGCAAAAATATTTAGAAACCACAGTGACGATTGGTGTCGGGAACATATGCACGAATAAGTCCATGCTATATAAGACATATGCCTCTGCCTTAGCGGCTTTAGATTATACGATTATGCTGGGAAGCAATAAGATTATTTATATAGATGATATCGAGCCTGCTCAAAACGACATTAATTTTGAAGAAGGGGATGAAAGAGAATTATTAGGTGCGATTAGGGTAGGACAGAAGGAGAAAATTGAAGAAGCGGTTTCAAGAGTATTGGCAAAGGTGGAAGAAACACAAGTCTCCTTAAGCGATTATCAGATCTATATAGTAGAAGTTTTTTCTAGTATTATGCGGCTCATCAAAAACATGGATCTGGATATTAATAAAATATTTCCTGATAATGTGAATTTCTTTACGATCATTAATGGTTTTAGAAGTAAAAAAGAGGTAAAAGAATGGCTTTTAGAAGTGTGTTTTAAGGTGACGGAGGAATTTTCTTTAAAACGTTCTTCCAGCAAAAGCGATATTATTGAAAGAGCTCAAAAATATATTGATTCTAATTATTGGGATGATGAACTGAATGCAGAAAAATTATGCAATTATCTTCATATCTCTACCAACTATTTTTCGGCTTTATTTAAGAAAGAAACTAAGCTTAACTTCACCAGCTATTTAACGAAAGTAAGAATTGAAAAGGCAAAGGAACTTCTTAGAAATACAGATATGAAAGCTTTTGATATAGGCAATAAAGTAGGGTATACAGAAGGACATTATTTTAGTTATGTATTTAAAAAAATTACAGGTCTAACCCCAACGGAGTACAGAAATGGAAAAGCTTAAAAGTATCAAATTTCTTATGATCCTATATTTTACAACCATCATAACCATAGGCATGGTTTTTGTCGCTGTGATCTTCTACGAGAAATTTAAGAGTACAGCTCAGGATTATGCCATAAAGTCTGTGGACCAATTGATTATGCAGGTCAAATATACTTTAGACAATTATACCAGAAATATGATGGACGTTTCTAACACCCTTTATTATAAGATTATAAAAAATAAAAACATTGTTAATAACAGCTTTTCAACTGAAATGGATGTTATTCAGACCACCAATAATAATATTGCGACCCTGGCAATCTTTAATGAGAGCGGGGAGCTGATTGCAGCAAGCAAAGATGTTGTTTTAAGGGACGAAGTTGATGTAACACAGCAGGACTGGTTTGAACGGGCCATTGATAAACCGGAAAACATACATTTTTCCAATGCCCATAGACAGAACTTGTTTAAAGAGTATGATCCTTTAGTAGTTTCTCTTTCAAGGGTAATATCCCTTAATGAAGACGGCAGGATTATTCGAGGGGTATTATTAGTAGATATGAATCTAAGAGGAATAGAAGCGATCTGTGAGCCTATTTCAGAAGGAGATATAGGGGATGTATATATCATTGCTCCTGATGGAGGGGTGATCTACGGGGAAGAAAATTATGACTTGCTCAATGAGTATAAGACGAAGGCAGACAATTTATTAGACGGTATTTATCCAGTAGATAAAGAGCAAAGACTTCTCAGTGTTAAAACGGGAGGGTATACGGGCTGGAAGATTATTGGTGTTTGGCAATTGGACAAAGTCATAATAAATTACGGCGAAATTAGAAATTTTCTTGTGTTAAGTATTTTAGCCGTTTTAGTGATGTGTATTTTAGGGACCTTTTATATTTCCAACCGATTATCTTCTCCTTTATATAAGCTTCAAAAGTCCATGAAATTAGTGGAACAAGGGAATTTTGATATACGCATAGAAGAAGGCGGGGAATATGTCGTTCGAGAACTTTCCAAGACCTTTAATAAAATGGTACAGCGTATTCGAGAACTGATGGATGAAATCGTAAAAGAACAAGACGATAAAAGGAAAAAAGAATTAGATGTCCTGCAGTCTCAAATTAATCCTCATTTTTTATACAATACCTTAGATTCGATTATATGGCTGGTTGAAGATGAGCGTATCAGTGAGGCAACCCAGATGATTACTGCCCTGTCTCGATTTTTCAGGATAGGAATCAGCTCCGGCAGAACGGTCATTACCGTCAGGGAAGAATTAGAACATGTCAGAAATTATTTAGCTATCCAAAAAATAAGATATAAAAACAAGTTTGATTTCAAAATAGAAGCCGATCCGAAGGCACTGGAAGCAAAGACTATAAAACTTATTCTTCAGCCGCTTATAGAAAATGCACTCTATCATGGTATAGAATATATACAGCATAAAGGAGAAATACTCATAGAAGCTTATGTAGAAGACAACAATTTAATATATAAGATTCATGACAATGGTGTAGGCATGACGGAAGAAACCAAAAATAGAATTTTTGACGCGGACTATAAAGTAAAGACAAAAGGCTCGGGAGTAGGAGTAAAAAATGTTAACCAGCGTATTCAATTATATTATGGACCAGACTACGGCATGCGAATTGAAAGTGAATTGGAAGAAGGAACTACAGTCTATATAAAGATGCCATTGTGCTATGAGTAGGGGGGATTTATATGCGGAGGTATGTGAAAAAAGGCAGTATACTGCTGATGATTACTTTCATTGCTACATTATTAAATGCTTGCACTGCTGTAAATCAGTATTCAAATGTAAGTCAGGCAGGAAAAAAAGGATTTAAAGTGGGAATGGTCATTTATAATGCCGAAGATACCTTTATCGGTTATCTTCGAGATATGGTAGCATACTATATAGAATTATATGAAGAAGACGCAGGTGTTCAAATAGAATTAGAGGTGTTAGACAGCGCCAACAATGAAGAACTTCAAAATAGCCAAATCGATCATTTTATTAAAGAAGGTTATGATGTCATACTTGCGAATACCGTAGACAGAGCGGATGCTTCAATGATAATTGATAAGGCACAAAGAGCAAAGATAGATACCATTTTCTTTAATAGAGAGCCGGTTCCTCAGGACATGAAAAAATGGGACAGAATCTATTATGTAGGTACCAGTGCTGAAGAGGCAGGAAGAATGCAGGGCGAAATATTGGTAGAGGCTATCAATAATGGACTGGATCTGGACAAGAATAAGGACGGGAAGATTCAGTATGTCATGATAGAAGGAGAACATGGACATCAAGATGCCATTTTACGTACCTATCACTGTATAAAGGTACTGGAGGAAAATGGCTTAAAGATGGAAAACCTAGGTATGGATTCGGGAAGTTGGCTTAAAAATGAAGGCAAGGCAATGATGGAAACCTGGCTTAAAGAATTTGGAGATGACATAGAAATTGTACTGTCTAATAATGATGAAATGGCCTTAGGCGCCATTGGAGCTTTAAAAGAATACGGCTACTTTAACGGAGATCAATGGATGCCCGTAATAGGAGTAGACGGTGTGGATGAAGCTTTAGAAGCTATAGAAAATGGAACGATGATCGGTACGATTTTAAATGATTATGATGAGCAGGCAAAGTGCATTGTGTATAAATTGTACCAATGTATAGGTGTTAATGATTTAGAAATTGATATAAGTACAGAAGAAAAAGATAATTATTTTTGGGTAAAACATAAAAAAGTTACGAAAGAAAATGTAGATACAGTAAAAAAACATACCTCGATTCTTAAAAAATAATACCTGGGGGATAAAAAATCCCTTAGGTATTTTTTAATTTGATAAATTTTTATAAAAACATAGGAAAATAGTTTATTCATTTTGTGCGAAATAACGGCTAAAATGAATCATGTAGATTTCCAAAAGAAATACTGACCAAAAAATCTCTTGGAAATCTAAAATAATTAGAGAAAATTGAGGAGGGTATTTAATGAAGGTTAAAAAGTTACTAAGTGTATTACTTATGGCGGGGATGGTAATGGGAATTACAGCTTGTGGCTCCCAAACCAAGACAACAACAGAAACGACAGGAACAGCACAAACAACTGAAGCTACAGAAGCATCTGCGGGGGATATACCACTTATTGGGGTAACGATTTACAAATATGATGATAATTTTATGTCTTATACAAGAATGTCCATTGAATCTGCAGCTCAGGGAAAAGCTGAACTTCTTATGAACGATTCACAAAATGACCAATCCAAACAAAATGACCAGGTAGATACAATGATTGCAAAAGGGGTTAAGGCTCTTGCTATTAACCTTGTAGATCCCGGTGCAGCCCCAGCAATTGCAGACAAAGCTAAAGCTGCAGGCATCCCAGTTATATTCTTTAACAAAGAATATCCAGATGGTACTAATAATGTAGGTTACGATAAAGCATGGTTCGTTGGAACAAACTCTGCTGAATCAGGAATTATCCAAGGGGAACTTGTTGCTAAAGCATGGGCAGCGCATCCAGAATGGGATAAAAACGGCGATGGTAAAATGCAGTATGTAATGCTGATGGGAGAACCAGGACATCCTGATGCAGAAGCAAGAACAAAAGAATCCGTTGCTACCATTGAAGCAAAAGGTATAACCACAGAAGAATTAGCAAAACAAACCGGTATGTGGGATGCATCAAAAGGTAAAGAACTTATGGAAACATGGCTTGCAGCCCATGGAGACAAAATCGAAATGGTATTATGCAACAATGACGGCATGGCTTTAGGTGTTATAGAAGCTTTAAAGGCTGCAGGTTATTTTGAAGGAGATAAGTTTATGCCGGTTGTAGGTGTAGACGCTATCCCTGAAGCCCTTGAATTAATCAAAGAAGGTAAAATGGTAGGAACAGTACTTAATGACCCACTTAACCAAGGTAAAGCTACTTTAGAATTGGCTGTTAACGCAGCTCTTGGAAAAGATGTTTTAGAAGGAACAAGCTGGGAACTTGATGAAACATTAGCAGTTCGTGTACCTTATGTTGCTATTACAGAGGAAAATTTAGATGTTGCTGAAGAAGCATACGGTATGAAATAAGACCTGAGAAAAAATTATTACCAAGCAAAGTAAATAAGCCTCAAAGGAGGCTTATTTACTTAATATTTAGAGCAAAGAGTGGTGATAGAATTCATGGAAAATATAACATACTTGCTTGAGATGAAAGATATTTGTAAAGAGTTCCCGGGGGTTAAAGCTTTAGACCATGCCCAATTAATGCTTAGACATGGCAGCGTACATGCTCTCATGGGTGAAAATGGAGCAGGGAAGTCGACGCTTATGAAGTGTTTGTTTGGAATTTATATAGAAGATGAAGGAGAAATCTACTTACAAGGAAAACGCATTCGTTTTGATAACCCAAAACAGGCTTTGGAGCAAGGAGTATCCATGGTACATCAAGAGCTCAATCAAGTAAGGCAGACAAGGGTGATGGATAATATCTGGCTTGGAAGATTTCCACATAAGGGAATCACCATTGATGAGAAAAAGATGTATCAAGAAACAAAGAAAATATTTGAGGATTTAGAAATAGACATTGACCCGAAACAAAAAATCGAGCACCTTTCAGTATCTCAGTGCCAAATGGTAGAAATTGCAAAAGCAGTATCTTATGATGCTAAAATTATTGTAATGGATGAACCTACATCTTCATTAACTGAAAAAGAGGTAGAGCATTTATTTAGAATCATCAATCGATTAAGAGACAAAGGCTGCGGAATTATTTATATTTCTCATAAAATGGAAGAAATCCTTAAAATATCTGATGAGGTTACTATCATGCGAGATGGAAAATGGATAGCAACCCATTCTGCGAAAGAATTAACTACAGATAAAATTATTAATCTTATGGTAGGACGGGACCTTACCCATCGTTTCCCGCCGAAAACCAATAAGCCTGGAAAAACTATATTAGAGGTAAAAAATCTGACGGCGACTTATAAACCGTCCATTGAAGATGTATCTTTTGAACTGAGAGAAGGAGAAATATTAGGTGTAGCAGGGCTTATGGGCTCAAAAAGAACAGAAATCTTAGAAACCATATTCGGCATCAGGAAGAAAGAATCAGGAAAAATCCTTTTACATGGAAAGGAAATGGAAAACAGGGATTCTAGAGAAGCTATTAAAAATGGTTTTGCTCTTTTAACTGAAGATCGAAGAAGAACAGGAATATTTGCCGTACTGAATATAAAATTCAATTCTATGATAGCGAATATATCTCAGTATACCAATAAAATGGGTGTACTAAACGACAAAGCTATTGAAAAAGACACAAACTGGGTGATCGAGAGAATGGCTGTAAAAACCCCTTCTCATAAAGCACTTATTAGAAATTTATCCGGCGGTAACCAGCAAAAAGTGATATTAGGCAGATGGCTGCTTACAAATCCTGAAATTCTCATGCTGGATGAACCAACAAGAGGAATAGATGTTGGTGCTAAATATGAAATATATCAACTTATTATAGACCTTGCAAACAAGGGAAAAGGAATCATTGTGGTTTCCTCCGAAATGCCGGAACTATTAGGGATTACTGATAGGATTTTGGTCATGAGTAACGGTAGGCTTGCAGGTATTGTCAATACACAAGAAACAAATCAAGAGGAAATTCTAAGGCTTGCAGCCATGTATTTATAGGAGGGGTGGTTATGAATTTAAAAATACTTGATAGAAAATGGGATAGAAAGAGCATAGGAGATTTATTGGTTAATAATGCGATATACTTTGTTATTCTGGCTTTAATTGGAGTTATTATTGCGATGGATAACTCGTTCTTATCTGTGCAAAACTTTAGATTTATCATTACACAGGCGTCTACCCGTGTTATTTTGGCTCTTGGAGTTGCTGGACTTTTAGTATTGGCAGGAACAGATCTTTCGGTTGGTCGTATGGTGGGATTCTCTGCCGTTATATCTGCATCTTTATTGCAAGCACCAGATTATGCAAGAAGAATATACCCGGAAATGTCTCAGCTTCCTTTGATCATACCTATTTTATTAGTTGTTGTTTTGACAGGACTTTTTTCTACCATTAGCGGTTATGTGGTTGCCAGGTTCAAAGTACATGCATTTATTGTAACCTTAGGGGCACAGCTGATGATTTATGGTATTACCTCATTATATTATGACGCTGTTGGGGCGTCCCCAATAGCAGGTCTGGATACCAGATTTACATCTTTTGCTCAGGGAAGCATTAACCTAGGCATTATAGAAATCCCTAAGCTGGTTATTTATGCGGCAATTACTTCAGCCATTGTTTGGTTTATATGGAATAAAACAAAACTTGGTAAAAACATGTTTGCGGTAGGTGGTAATGAAGAAGCAGCTACAGTGTCAGGAGTAAATATCATTAAAACCGTTGTCCTTGTTTATTTAATGGCAGGTATTCTCTATGGATTCGGAGGATTCTTAGAAGTAGCAAGAACCGGCAGTGCAACCAATAACCTTGGTAACGGCTATGAGCTGGATGCTATCGCTGCCTGTGTAGTTGGAGGCGTATCCTTTAATGGCGGGGTGGGCAGTATAGCCGGTATTATCACAGGCGTAATCATGTTCCAGATTATAAACTACGGCCTTTCCTATGTGGATGTTAGTCCTTATATTCAATATATTATAAAAGGATTAATTATCGTTATAGCAGTTGCCATTGATATGAGAAAGTATATAAAGAGAAAATAGTGGAAAATATACCCTATAAGCAGACCTAATAAAGGCTTCTTATAGGGTATTTATTTTTTAATTCGTATAAAATGATATGTTTAGTTTAAATAATTAGTTGTATTTTATGCTGAAATAATTTAGTATATGTATTAACATTAATTATGAATAAGAAATAAATGCTAAAAGAGAATGGACTGTAAGAGAAGAGGTATGGCATGAACGATATACTAAGCTATAAAATATTGCAGCAAATAGAAGCATATGAGGAAATCTTTGATATTGTAAGGATTGTAGAGCCGATTACTAAAAAAATCATTAAATATAAAGATGGAAAAATTATAGAGGATTCTATACTTTGTTATTCAGGGGTATTGGATAATAAAGAGTGTTCAAATTGTATTGGTCTTGAGACGTTAACAAACCAAAAAACCCTAATGAAAATACAGCATGTAGGAGATAAAATGCTGCTGGTGTTCACAAGTCTTATCAAAGGCAGTAACGGGAACCTGGTTTTGGAATTGATTAAAGACATTACCGAGGGATTAGTGATTGAAACGGTTTATCGAAGCCAGGAACATGAACTGCAGAATATTGTGCAGGATTTAAACACGCTGATTATGAAAGATCCTTTAACCAATCTTTATAATAGAAGGTATATGGATAGAATGTTGCCTCATGAAATTAGTAAATGCAATGCAAAACATCCATTATCTATTGCCATGCTTGATATTGATCATTTTAAAACAATTAATGATACTTACGGTCATAATGTAGGAGATATTGCAATAAAGACAGTAGGCGCCATATTATTAAACTCTATTAGAAATGAAACGGATTGGGCTGCAAGGTATGGAGGAGAAGAATTTTTAATATGCCTTCCCAATACCAATAATGAAAAAGCTTATAAAGCGCTTGAAAGAATCAGAAAAACCATTGAAAAAACTGTAATTAGATTTGAAGATAAGAAGATCAATATAACCGCTTCTTTTGGACTATCTACGATAGACAGCAATGAATTTGCAGTTAACGATTTATTTAAATATGTAGACAATAAACTTTATCAAGCCAAAGAGCAGGGACGAAACAGAGTTATTAAATAAACTTAATTTTTCAAATCTAATCGAATGTGTTACAATAGTTCATGGATGTAATCAGTAAAACTACTGAAGCAATATAAGAATGGATTTTAAGGAGATGTCATTTCATGAAATTTGTTTTAGATACCCACTGCCATACGGTTTCCAGTGGACACGCTTATAGTACAGTACAAGAAATAGCAAAAGAAGCTTCTAATAGGGGCTTAGAACTTATCGCGATTACAGACCATGCCGAGACATTACCCGGTGGAGCTCACCTATTCCATTTTCATAACTTAATTGTTATTCCCAGAAAGTTATATGGCGTAGAAGTTTTAAGGGGAGCAGAAGTCAATATATTGGATTTTGAAGGACGGGTAGACTTAGGTCAAGAAACATTAGAACAGCTTGATATCGTTATTGCCAGTTTTCATCCCCCATGCATAAAACCGGGGAGCATTGTGGAAAATACCAATGCTTTAATTAAAGTCATACAAAATCCCCACATAGATATTATCGGACATCCGGGAGATCCAAGATATCCTATAGATATTAAGGCTGTGGTAGAGGCTGCAAAAGAATATGGAACCCTTCTTGAGATGAATAATACTTCTTTAAAGCCCGATAGTTTTAGAGCAGGAGGGACCGATACGGTTCGTGAGATCATCAAAGAATGTGTTAGAATGGATATGCCTTTCATCATGGGAAGCGATGCCCATATATCTTTTGATGTAGGGAATTTTGGACATGTTGAAAAACTCATTGAAGATTTGGAAGTGCCGGAGCATTTAATCGTTAATACATCTGTAGAACTGCTAAAAAGTTTTTTAGCTTGACTTGGGCTTCTTTCATACTGTACAATAATAAAGAGTCGGTATGTTAAAGTTGGAAAGGAGTACTCCAATGAATTCGAAAATAAAAGATGATGCTACGGACCGTCTTTTTGAGGCAATTTTACTGCTTGAAAATATAGATGAATGTTATTCCTTTTTTGAAGACATATGCACCATTCATGAAATTAAATCTTTGGCACAAAGACTGGAAGTGGCAAAGATGTTAAGGCAGCATAAAACCTATTCGGAGATTACTGAGAAGACCGGAGCTTCAACAGCAACAATCAGCAGAGTCAACAGGTCATTGACTTACGGCTCGGATGGATATAATATGGTACTTGATCGATTAGAAAAAAATAATAAATAATAAATCCTTTCCACATTTCTGTTGGAAAGGATTTTGTTTAGAAGAGGAAAAAGGAGAATACGTATGCGTTTAGTAGAGGGTTTGAATCCAAAACAAAAGGAAGCGGTATTGCAGACAGAAGGACCGGTATTGATTTTAGCCGGGGCAGGTTCAGGGAAAACAAGGGTACTGACCCATAGGATTGCTTACCTTATCCAGGAAAAAAATATTCTTCCCTGGAAGATTCTTGCGATTACATTTACGAATAAAGCGGCAAAGGAAATGAGAGAAAGAGTGGATCAATTAGTAGGCAAAGGCGCTGAAGAAATTTGGGTGAGCACTTTCCATTCAGCCTGTGTAAAGATCCTTAGAAGAGATATAGATAAAATTGGATACAATCGTTATTTCACCATTTATGATACAGGGGACCAAAAATCTCTTATTAAAGAATGTCTTAAAGAATTAAATTATAATGAAAAAAATTATCCGGTGAGTTATGTTTTGGGGGAAATCAGCAATCAAAAGAATGAATTGGTATCCGCCAGTGACTATGAGAAAAATAGTGCAGGGGATTTTAGGAAAGAAAAATTGGCCAATATTTATAAACTGTATCAGAAAAAATTAGAAAGCAATAATGCTCTGGATTTTGATGATATTATTTTTAAAACCGTAGAATTATTTATCTATCATCCAGAGGTTTTAGAATACTATCAAAATAGATTTGAATACATCATGGTGGACGAGTATCAGGATACCAATACTGCCCAATATAAACTGGTAAAATTATTGGCTTCCAAACACCACAATCTTTGTGTTGTAGGGGACGATGACCAAAGCATTTATGGTTGGAGAGGTGCAAATATAAGAAATATATTGGACTTTGAAAAGGATTTTAAAAACGCCAAGGTAATTAAATTAGAACAAAATTATCGTTCTACCAAGGTGATATTGGATGCAGCCAATGCAGTAATCAAGAATAATTTTGGAAGAAAGTCAAAGGCGCTTTGGACGGAAAATGAGCAGGGAGATTTAATAGATGTTCGTGAAACGGACAATGAACATGACGAAGCAGAATTTGTTGCAAATGAAATCGTAAAACAAATCGAAGAAGAAGGAAGAGAATATAAGGATTTTGCGGTTTTATACCGTACCAATGCTCAGTCCCGTGTATTAGAAGAACATTTCATAAAACATGCTATTCCCTATCGACTGCTTGGGGGAGTGCGATTCTATGAGAGAAAAGAAATCAAAGATTTATTAGGTTATTTAAGGGTGATCCAAAATCCTTCAGACGATTTATCTTTAAAGAGAATTATTAATGTACCAAAGAGGGGGATTGGAGACACAACCATTGGCAAGGTAGAAGCTTTTGCTTCCGATTATGATATGAGCTTCTTTGATGCTATCAGAGATGTTGAAATTGTTTCCCAATTTGGACGATCCGCTTCAAAGTTAAAAAAATTCGCCGATTTAATTGGGGTTTTTCAGGTAGAGGCCCAAGCAGGAAGCGTTATGGAACTTGTTGAAAATATTTTGGAACGCACAGGATATTTGAAAGAACTGGAAAATGAAAACACAGAAGAGTCAAAAGAAAGAATACAAAATATCAAGGAATTAATATCTAAAGCAGCGGATTACGATCAGAATGCAGAGGAACCAAGCCTTGAAGGTTTCCTGGAAGAAGTTTCTCTAGTTGCGGATATCGACAATTACAATGAAGCGAATAATGCAGTGGTATTAATGACTCTTCATAGTGCAAAGGGATTGGAATTTCCTTATGTATTTATAACTGGTTTGGAAGAAGGTATTTTCCCAAGTTATATGAGTGTTGTATCGGAAAATGAAGATGCAGTAGAAGAAGAAAGAAGATTGTGTTATGTAGGAATCACAAGAGCAAGACAAAAGCTTTATTTATGTTATGCCAAGTCCAGAATGCTTAGAGGACTTACTCAATACAACAGATGCTCCAGATTTATTTCCGAGCTTCCAAAAGATTTGATTTCCATTGGAAACAAGGTAAAAAAAGCAGTTGATCCTTTAGCCGGTATTAGATCCAGGAATAAAGTTCTACACACTTATACCCCTTATCAAGGAGCCGTATCGAAGGCGGACAATAGTTCTTCTGAAAATACGCCTTTGGAATTTGAATGTGGTGATTTGGTGAAACATATAAAATTTGGAGTAGGAACGGTGGAAGATATTCGCTACGCTGGAGCCGATTATGAAGTGACAGTAACTTTCCCTAAGTTTGGAAGTAAAAAATTAATGGCGAGACTTGCGAAGTTAAAGCTGGTTCAATAAGAGTAATTTATAAAAAATGCAGTAATTTAAAGAAATTCTATAAAAAACAGAGATAATTAAAGATAAATTCGTCTAATTAATTAATTTGACGGATTTGAACTCATGGAAAAATTGTAATAAAAAGTAAAATATGTTATAATGCATTCAGTTAGTAGATGAAAGTGAAGGAATTGTATTTTCTCTTTAGAGATTATTTTAAACTAAGAAAGTGGGATGTCATGAAGAACGAAAATAGTCCTGAAATAGTAAGATTAATTGAAGTTACAAAGAAGTTTATTGAATTTGCGGAGAAACTTCTGGATACCGGGAAAATAACACAGGAGCAGTATACTGCTATGACTCAGAATAAATTTCGTTTTCTTAATGACATGGAGAGAAAATCAATTAGTAAATAAAAATACAGACCAAGATGTCTGTATTTTTTTTATATCTTGTTGTATCATAAAAGAAATGTATTTACATTAAGCTCATAATAAGATTACATAAGAATGTTTGAATATAAGGAGAAAGACTATGAAAAGGATGAAAGAATTAATTCGGATTTTAAATGAGGCGTCCAGAGCATATTATCAAGAAGACAGAGAAATCATGTCCAACCAGGAATACGACACGCTTTATGATGAGTTAGAACAATTAGAGAAGGAGACAGGTATTGTTTTAGCGGACAGCCCTACCCAAAAGGTAGGATATGCGCTTCTTAGCAGTCTTCCCAAGGTAAGACATAATCAGAGGATGTTATCCCTGGATAAAACGAAAGATATTTCTAAGTTAAAAAGCTTTTTAGGCAATCAAAAAGGGATTCTTTCCTGGAAGCTTGATGGGCTTACCATTGTGCTCACCTATAGAGAAGGCCGCTTACATCAGGCGGTTACCAGAGGAAACGGTGAAGTAGGCGAGGACGTAACGAATAATGCAAAGGTGTTTAAAAATATTCCTCTGCATATTCCTTTTAAGGAAGAGCTTACCCTTAGGGGAGAAGCTGTTATTAAGTACTCTGACTTTGAGAAAATCAATGAGAATCTTCCACCGGAAGAACAATATAAAAACCCCAGAAATTTATGCAGCGGCAGCGTAAGACAGTTAAATAATGAAGTTACCGCTAAAAGAAATGTTTACTTTTTTGCATTTAGCGTCGTGAATGCAGCAGGGAAGGATTTTGAAGATTCCAAATTAAATCAATTAAAATGGCTGGAAGCCATAGGGTTTGATGTGGTTGAACATAGATTGGTAGACAAAGAAACAATTGAAGAAAAGGTATATGAATTTGAAAAAAATATTCCACTAAATGATTTTGGCTCCGATGGTTTAGTATTAACTTATGATAGCTTATCCTATTCTGAATCCTTAGGGACAACTGCAAAGTTCCCAAGAGATTCTATTGCCTTCAAATGGGCGGATGAAATGAAAGAAACAAAACTTTTATATATTCAGTGGAATACCTCAAGAACCGGACTAATTAATCCTGTGGCGGTATTTGAAAGTGTGGAGCTGGAAGGAACAACTGTAAACCGTGCCAGTGTACATAATTTAAGCATATTAGAGGAACTTCAATTGGGTATTGGAGATACCATTAAAGTCTATAAGGCGAATATGATTATTCCTCAAGTAGCAGAGAATTTAACCAGAAGCAATAATATTGAAATACCTAAGGAATGCCCTGTATGTAAAGGAGAAACCGAAATCAGGCAGCTTAGGGAAGGTAAAGCCCTGTACTGTACAAATCCTAATTGCAGTGCCCAAAGAATCAAAGCATTGACCCATTTTGTTTCAAGAGATGCTATGAATATAGAGGGACTTTCAGAAGCTACCATTGAAAAATTTGTTGCCAAAGGCTTCATAAAGGATTTTATTGATATCTATCATTTGCATGCCCATGAAGAAGAAATCAAGAAAATGGAGGGCTTTGGAGAAAAGTCCTATAATAATTTGATCAATTCCATAGAGAAATCAAAAGAAGTTGAATTGCCTAATTTTATATATGCTCTGGGCTTAAATCATGTAGGTTTAAGCAATGCCAAGTTATTATGCAAACATTATCAATATGATCTAGATAGAATTATTGATTGTAAAATGGAAGAGCTTTTAGAAATAGAGGGATTTGGAGAAGTCATTGCGCACTCTTTGTTCAGCTATTTCAGTCAGGAAGAGAATAAAGAAAGAATAAAGAATTTGCAGACCGTATTACGCATCAAGGAAAAACAAAAAGATGAAAATGCTCAGGCTTTGGAAGGTAAAACCTTTGTAATTACAGGAAGCGTAGAGCATTTTAAAAACAGAAAAGAATTAAAAGACAAAATCGAAGCTTTGGGAGGAAAAGTGACGGGTACGGTGACTGGCAATACGGATTATTTGATCAATAATGATATAAACTCCAATTCATCCAAAAATAAAAAGGCAAAGGAATTAGGCATTCCGATTATTACGGAAGAAGAATTCATGAAACTCTTGCCTTAATGATAGTAAAGGAACAGAAATACTCTGTTCCTTTTTACTATTTAAGATATTCTTTGGGATTAGAGAGTTCTTCCTTGAGAGAAGTCTCAAAATAAGGACAATCAATAGAGAAATCGTCATCAATGCATTGAGACACACTGGCAGTTCTGTTTAATGTACATTTTCCATCAGATTGATGACGACATTGATAGGTACAGTTTATATCACTCATATGAGACACCTCCTCATAATAGTTTGCGCAGAAAAAAGAGAAATAAGCATGGAAATCAAATTCGACAAAACACCATTTGGAAATATTTAAATATTACAAGATTATTTCAAATTTCCTATTTGCTTTAATCAAGCAACAAATTCTGCTATAATTTTTTTATTACATATATAGTAAATTCAGTATGACAATTAAGGAAGACTAAAATGAGAGGTATGGAGGTAGAAGAATGAAGATTTTTAGATACATAACATTTATATTAGGATTGGCACTTTTTTTAAATTTATCAATGGTACATAATGCTTATGCAAGCCCATTGGCGCTTAATTATGATGGACAACTGCATATTTATGATGAAGCACCAATTCAATTAATTGTAAAAGAAAAAGAAATTCACTCGGTAATGCCTCCTATTATTTTTAATGGCAATACATTAGTACCTACCAGAGAAGTATTTGAAGCAATGAATGCGGTTGTAGAGTGGAAACCTGATACAAAACAAGTTTATGTAGGCATGGAAGATACCTTGGTTATTCTTACAATCAACAGCAATCAGGCCTGGGTAAATGGAGAAACAAAAAATATTCCTATGGCACCGAAAATTATTAATGATAAGGTTATGATTCCTGTTAGATTTGTTGCTGAAACCATAGGATTTAGTGTTGAATGGTCAGAAGCTACTCGAGAAATCAGGATAGATGCTCCTCAAAAGAACGGGAAACCTCAGGATGGAAACAATAAGACAGATAATAAGACAGACAATAAAACAGACAATAAAACAGACAATGAAACAGATCATCAAGATTCAAAAGATACAATTCCTGAAACAAATGTGCCAAAGCTGCCAACTAAGCTGGCATCCAAGCCAATCCTTTTGGAGTCCGACGGAAGTATAGCAGAAGCATTACCGGCGGCTCCGATTATCAGTGTTCCGAATCCTACAACAGATATAGTGGCTGTTAAAGCGTTAGATAATTCGAGTGGATTATATCAGTTTAAAGTATCGGCAAGTTCACCTATTAGTTCGGTAGAAGATATGCTTTTAGACAATAGCAGAATAGTTGTAGATATTGTTAATGCCAATTTAAAGCTTTCAGAAACAAACATAGAAGTATCGAATAATCCATTTGTTAAATCCATAAGATCCAGCCAATATAGTTCCAGCCCGAAAACTGTAAGAGTAGTCTTTGATTTAAAGAGTCCGGCAGCTTACGACATTATTATGGCATCGGACAGAATGAGTTTTATTGTACAAATGAAAAAGTCGATTTTAAAGAAAGTGGAATTAAGTCAGAATACCGTGGGAGATATACTGACCATATATGGCAGCACGAGACCCACTGCCAATGTGTTCCGACTCACCAATCCTGACAGATTAGTCATCGATGTTCCCTACTCCGAGACAACCATAAAATCCATAGAAAAATCGGTAGAAGGTCAGTATGTTACGGGAATCAGAACGGCACAGTTTGATGGGAATACCTATAGAATTGTATTGGATTTAAACGGACAACCAGAGTATACCGTATCTCAGGCAGGAAGCAACGGACTATCGGTTCAAATACTTACTCCAACTTATAAGAACATCCAGTACAGCAACGGAGACAGTACGCAGGTTCTTTTAAAGAAGCCTTCATCAACTTTTAATGTGAATGGTATTGTTCATAAAGACGATTACCTTAATAAGGTCTATAAGATCATTTTGCCTGGAGATTATTCTTCTACATACGGACAGGGTATTTTCCATATTGGAGATAGCAAAATTGATACCATTCAGATTGGGAAAAACAG
This sequence comes from Candidatus Epulonipiscium sp., assembly GCA_012519955.1. GTDB lineage: Bacteria > Bacillota > Clostridia > Lachnospirales > Defluviitaleaceae > Defluviitalea > Defluviitalea saccharophila. Next base: position 12,072 of record JAAYPH010000159.1, on the reverse strand, counting down.
CGAGGGTAAGACTGAGCTTACTTTTAAAGAAAACAGTATTTATGCTTATAATGTAAGTGAGAACGGAGAATATATCATCATTTCAATTCTAAAGCCAACCCAAAAGTATAAAAAGATAATGGTTTTAGATGCAGGCCATGGAGGAAAAGATCCCGGAGCTTCAGGAAACGGAGTTGTTGAGAAAGAAGCTAATTTGGATATCGCTTTAAAGCTCAATGCACTGCTTAAAAATAGTCCGGATATAAAAGTATATACAACGAGAACAAGTGATACTTATCCGACTCTTCAGGAGAGAGTTGCACTGGCAAATGAAGTTGGGGCAGATATATTCTTAAGTGTCCATAATAACTCATTTACCAGTGAACACAGGGGTACCGAGGTCTTATATTTCCCTACCAGCAACGATAATGGTCCTGGGTTAACTGGAAAGAAAATGGCACAAATTTTCCAAAATACCTTAGTCCAAAAACTGGGTACTAAGGATAGAGGCATTAAAGCTCGATCGGAGCTTTATGTACTTAAAAATACAAGAATGCCTGCGGTGATCGTAGAAATTGCTTTTGTAAGCAATGCGGAGGACGCTGCCCTTCTGAAATCAGATGCATTTAGACAAAAAACAGCTCAGGCACTTTATGAAGGCATTTTAACAATCTTTGAAAACTATCCTACCAGCAGATAACAGGGTAGCCGTTTACGGCACCCTGTTTTTTATGAAATAAGAAAGTTCGTCTTGCTTGCAAGGGACCAAACTTTCTTATTTCACAAGTGCGACGTAGTCGCTTTCTTGTTGCATAGGAAATTCCTCCGGATTCCCTATGCAATAAAAAACCCTCTAAAAAACATGTCTATAATTTTCTAAAAATGAAATTCAAATTTGGTAAAAAATATGATAGTATAGTATTATGTAGAAAAGGCACAATCAAAACAGCTTGTACTTACCTTCTTTATGGTATAAAATGGAAAATAATAAGGGGGTAGGTACAATGAATGGATCAACATATTTTTTTATTTTGCTATTTATGGGCTTAATGTTTGTTTCGCCGGCATTTTCACAGCAGAGTTTATCCAATCCGACTGTAAAAGAAAAAAAAGTGGAAGAATTATTTGAAGCACTTTTAGGAGATACTTCTAGAGAAGATAATCTTATTCCGGAAGGAACAAAACTCATTCGTTATTCTTTTGAAAATCATCATTTGATTTTAAACTTCTCAGAAGACATAAAAAATTATGGCGGAACAGCAACAGAGCAGTGGATTGTATACAAAATTTTATCCACGGGGTTTTCCATTCCAGAGGTAGAAAGTATTACTGTATTGATTGAAGGACGAAAAGATTATCTTCCTGAGGGAACTATAATAGATGGATACAAAAAAGAGGTTTGGCTAGAAGAAAGGATGAAAAGTGAATGGAGAGAATTGACAAAAGAGAACACGGGATGATCAGACCTGTAAAAATTACCCGTAACTATATCAAATATCCGGAAGGATCTGTACTTATAGAGATGGGAGAAACAAAAGTAATCTGTAATGCCAGTGTGGAGGACAGAGTGCCGCCTTTTAAAAAAGGAACCGGAGAAGGCTGGATTACTGCAGAATATTCAATGCTTCCCAGAGCAACAGAAACAAGAAATCAAAGAGATATTAATAAGCTGAAGATGAACAGCCGTTCCGTAGAAATCCAAAGACTGATCGGACGAGCTCTGCGTTCTGTAGTAGATTTTAAGGCATTAGGAGAAAGGACCATCACGTTGGATTGTGATGTCATACAGGCAGATGGAGGGACCAGAACAGCTTCTATTACAGGAAGCTTTGTTGCTTTGGCAGATGCTTGTAATAACCTTTTACAAAAAGAAATAATTAAGGAGATGCCCATTAAAAATTTTGTTTCTGCCATTAGTGTAGGGGTTGTGGAAGGAACACCTTTATTAGATTTATGCTATGAAGAAGATAGTCGTGCGGAAGTAGATATGAATATCGTCATGACAGACAAAGGAGAATATATAGAAGTACAAGGAACAGGAGAGAAATATCCTTTTTCCTTTGAAATGTTCAACAACTTACTTCAATTAGGCAGTAAAGGCACCAGAGAACTCATTGAAAAACAAAAAGAAGCACTGGGAGAAATTGCTGATCTTATCGGGGGAAGTAATCAATGAAAAGAATCATATTTGCAACAAAGAATAAAGGAAAAATCGCAGAAATTAATGAAATTATGAAGGATCTCAATGTGGAAGTTGTATCTATGGAAGAAGCAGGCATTGATGTTGATATTGTAGAGGACGGAACTACCTTTGAGGAAAATGCCATTATTAAAGTTAAAGAGATTATGAAAATTACCAATGACATCGTTATGGCAGATGACTCAGGCCTTGAGATTGATTTTCTCAATAAAGCGCCGGGGGTTCATTCTGCTCGATTTGAAGGAGAAAATACTCCTTATGATATCAAAAATAAAAAGATTTTAGATATGCTATCAGGGGTTCCCGATGAGAAGAGAACTGCAAGATTCGTCTGTGTCATTGCAGCAGGATTTCCTGATGGAGAGATCATCACTGCAAGGGGAGTCATAGAAGGACGCATAGGATATGAAATAAAAGGGGAAAACGGTTTTGGATATGATCCTATTTTCTATGTTCCAGAATACGATATGACAACAGCCCAGATGCCAAGGGATTTAAAAAATCAGATCAGTCACAGGGGAAAGGCATTAGAGAAAATGAAAAGTGAGCTAAAAATGCGACTGGGGGAAATAGAATAAATGAAGCTTTTGATTTTAAGCGATACCCATCATTCACTTCATTATGCAAGAACAGTCATTCAAAGGATTAAAGACAGAATGGATATGATCGTTCATTTAGGAGATCACGATTTTGATGCTGTACAGCTTGGCAAAGAGTTTCCTGACATTCCTCTTCATTATGTTGCAGGAAATTGTGATTTTAGTTCATCTCCAAAGGAAAAGATTATTCATGTCTGCGGAAGGAAAATACTGCTTACTCATGGTCATAAACAGAATGTTAAATGGGGATATGACAGAATAAGCTATTACGGAGAAGAGAAGGAGGTTGATGCGGTACTTTTCGGACATACCCATATACCTCTCATTGAATATTACGGAAGCGTCCTTCTCTTGAATCCGGGAAGTATCAGCCAGCCAAGGGGAACGATCACTCCCACCTTTGGCATACTGGACATCGATCAGGATGGCAGGATGGAACCTGCCATTATGACTTTAGGAAAAAACGGTGAAATCAACAGATTAAATATCATCTAAAAAATTTTAAAAAAAGTATTGACGAATAAAAGTGAATCATATATAATAATCGTTGTCGGTGCCGCGGGGTGTGGCTCAGCTTGGCTAGAGCGCTTGATTTGGGATCAAGAGGTCGCAGGTTCGAATCCTGTCACCCCGACCACTTGCGGGTGTAGTTCAATGGTAGAACACCAGCCTTCCAAGCTGGATACGTGGGTTCGATTCCCATCACCCGCTCCATGATATGTGCCTGTAGCTCAGCAGGATAGAGCAGTGGCCTTCTAAGCCACGTGTCCGGGGTTCGAATCCCTGCAGGCACGCCATCTTTTTATAGAGGATGATTATGGTGGGTATAGCTCAGCTGGTTAGAGCGCCAGATTGTGGCTCTGGAGGCCGTGGGTTCGAATCCCACTATTCACCCTTAAGCAATGTTGGGTAGTCGCCAAGCGGTAAGGCACAGGACTTTGACTCCTGCATGCGAAGGTTCGAATCCTTCCTACCCAGCCATTTTTATGGGCTACTAGCTCAGCCGGTAGAGCACTGGACTTTTAATCCAGGTGTCCCGGGTTCGAGTCCCGGGTAGCTCATAGCTTTTATTAGAAATTGAATATCATATGCGGATGTGGCGGAATTGGCAGACGCACTAGACTTAGGATCTAGCGCCTTTGGCGTGGGGGTTCGACTCCCTTCATCCGCATTTCAAAATAAAAACCATGACTTTTGTCATGGTTTTTATTTTTACATAGGAAATTCTTCCGTATTTCCTATGTAAAAATAGCCCTTCGGGCAAAATGCACACTCGCGCATAGTGTATCTTGTCGGCTTTGCCGACTGCGCTCGGCGCGAGAGTTTCGCTTGCGAAACTCTTTCTTATTTCGGGATTCCATACACTGCAATATTACTGTTTTTGTATCTGCTGTCATGGGTCACATCTTTTCCAAACCAATGGGGAGGAATGAACTTTTCTGAATCCTTTTCTGAAACAAATTCCACTTCAACAGTCAGCAAGCCTTCCAGATTTTCATGATATACATCCAATTCGGCAATCAGATTATTTTCTAAAGGAATATTATATCGGGTTTTATAAATTGTAGAGGAATCCACCTTTGGCCAAAGATTTTCAAACTGTTCTCTGGTCAGAGGAAACTCCATTTCTTCTCTTTTAAGATGTCCTTTGCTCTTAAATGTCAGATAATACTCATCATTGCTTTTTCTTAATCTAATCGTTGGATCAATTGAAATATACCCTTGCACAATCTCTCTTTTTTCAAATTTGTCGAGATTTTCAGGCAGCTCATGCACTAAAAATTTTCTTTCTATTTCCATCTCATTACCTCTTTTCTAAGTATTATATATAAGCTCTTAATTATATTATATTGTAAATTTGAGCTTTTTCAAAGCATTAAAAAAATTAATTTTAACCTTATAGAGCAGCCAAATGATGTGTCAATAATTGCAAATTAGAATAATTAAATTGCAAAACAAAAGTTTTGGTGCTATACTATTTATGTTTTTAATTGCTTAATATTATAATTAAAATATCTAAGGAGGCTATTCAATGAAATTAAAAAAACAATGGGCTATGCTCTTAGCTGTTGTTATAGTTCTTGGTGTTGCATTAACAGCCTGTGGCAAGAAGGACGAAACACAAACAGTTGGTGAAGCAGGTCAGCAAACAGAACAAAACGGTGCATCCGATTATGAGGGTGAGAAGATATTAGACTACTATTTATCTTCAGAACCTCAAACTTTAGACCCTCAACAAATGTGGGGACAACCGGACATACAGGTTGAAAATATGTTTATGGAAGGTTTAATGAGATTTGGTAAAGATGACTCTTCTCTTGAACCAGGGGTTGCTAAAGGATATACCTATGACGAAGCAACGAACACTTATACTTTTGAACTTCGTGACGATGCAAAATGGGCTGATGGAACTCCAATTACAGCGAATGATTTCTTCTTCGCATGGAGATTGGCAATAGATACATCCGGAGCATACAGCTTCTTAATTGCTGATTATATCGAAGGGGCTGCTGATTATGCGGCATACGATAAAGCAGCTTTCTTAGCAGAAAAAGATGCTAACTTTGCAAAGCTTGGTGAAGAAGAGCAAGCTGCTCGCTTAGAAGCTATGACAGAAGAAGAATTAAGCGCATTCCAAGCTAAAAAAGATGAACTTTGGAGCAATGTAAAAGCAGTTGCAGAAGGAAATACAATTGCCGTTACAGTTGCAGTTCCAGCACCATATTTCCCTAACTTAACTGCCTTTGCAGTATATGCTCCTGTTAAAGAAGCATTTTATAATGAACAAAGTGCAGCAAATAAATATGGTATCGAAGCAGAAGGACTTCTTGCTAATGGACCTTGGAAAGTTGCAGAATGGGCTCATAAAGATTACTTTAAATTAGTTAAAAACGAAAATTACTGGAATAAAGATAATATTAGTTTTGATGTAATCAATATGAAAATAGTAAACGACGTAGAAACAAGAACCAACTTGTTAAAAACCGGAGCTTTAGACGGTTCTGCAATTCAATCAAAAGACGTGCCGGATTTTGAAGACGTGGCGACATTGGATCAATTAAATCTTCAGCCAATGATCAACCGCTCCGACTTCAGTATTTTCTATATTGACTTTAACCACTTTGATAATCCGATTACACAAAATGCAAATATCCGTAAAGCATTAATGTATGCGATGGATAGAACTTCTTTTGTTGAAAAAATCAATATTGGAGATCGTCCTGCATTAGCGATTGTTCCAGAAGCATTCCCTGGGCTTGAAAAGACTTTCCGTGAAGAAAACGGAATGGAACTCTATCCAGACAATGCTAAGGATAAAGCAAAAGAATATTTAGCAGCAGGTCTTAAAGAATTAGGAATGTCCGAACTTCCAACCCTTGACTTACTCATTGGTGATGGAGATATAGACCAAAAAGTTGCTGAAAAATTCCAGGCTGACTGGAAAGAAATCGGAATCAATGTAAATCTTGTTCCACTTCCATGGGCAGAAAGATTAACAAGACTTCAAAACGGCGATTTTGGAATGAGTGCTTCCGGATGGGGACCAGACTATCCTGATGCGATGACTTTCTTAGAATTGTTTGAATCTGTAAATCCAAACAATAACGGAAAATACAATAATCCTGAATACGATAAACTCATTCAGGCAGCCAAAAAAGAAAAAGATGCAGCTACACGTATTCAATATCTGTATGATGCAGAAAAAATTCTTACTGAAGATGCTGTTATAGCACCAATGTATTATAGAAATGTTCATTTCACATTCAAAAATTATATTAATGGTGTTGTGATCAGAGGGGTAGGAGCAACAGTTGACTTCTATTGGTCAAATATCGACATGAATGCAAAAAATGCAGAAAAGAAATAATAAGTTGAGCTCTGATTAAAAACACTTATAAAGAGAGAGGTATATGTGCATATACATATACCTCTCTTAATATCAAAAAACAAAGATAGGAGGTTACTTGTGTGCTGAAGTATATTTTAAAACGGCTTTTAATGGCGCTGGGAACGCTTTGGGTTATTGCAACACTGACGTTTTTCTTAATGCATGCCCTTCCTAATGACCCATTTACCGATCCAAAATTAAAGCCGGAAGTGAAACAAGCCCTAAGAGTAAAATATGGATTAGATAAGCCTCTTTCCGAGCAATACATCATCTATATGAAAAATATTGCAAAAGGAGATTTGGGAACGTCTATCAAATATCCGGGACGCTCTGTAACGGATATGATCAAACAAAGTTTTCCGAAATCCTTTGCTTTAGGATGGAGAGCTCTGATTATTGCTGTGGCCTTTGGTGTGTTTTTGGGAATCATTGCAGCCCTTAATCATCAAAAGATTTTGGATTATTTATCCATTATTATTGCAATCATCGGTGTATCCATACCCTCCATTATTTTAGGACCGATACTGGCATATTTTTTTGGTGTCCAGTTAGGATGGTTCCCTGTAACCGTAGATAAAACACAATGGTCACTGATTTTACCGTCTATTACCCTGGCACTAAGTTCATTGGCTACCATTTCAAGATTAATGCGAACAACCACCTTGGAAGTGCTTGGACAGGATTATATTAGTACTGCAAAATCCAAGGGGCTAGCAAAATTTCAAATTGTATGGAAGCATGTACTAAGAAATGCCATTATGCCCGTTATTACCGTATTAGGTCCATTGTTTGCAGCGCTCATTACAGGCTCCATTGTCGTTGAAAAGATTTTCGCTGTAGCTGGACTGGGTGAATATTTCGTTTCTACAATTACGGAGCAGGATTATCCTATGATTATGGGTATTACCATTTTTTATGCCGCCTTGATTATCCTTTCAATTTTAGTGGTAGACATTATTTACGGCTTAATAGATCCCAGACTTAAAATTGCAGGGAAGGGAGGAAAATAGATGACCAATATGAAATTAGACCCAAGTGATTTTACTCATGTAGGCAAAAATTTAAAAGCCGCAGGAGAAATTAAAAGACCAAGTTTGTCCTATTGGAAAGATGCCTTTAGAAGATTAAAAAACAACAAAGTGGCGATGGTCTCATTTTTCGTTTTAATTGTTTTGATTATTATGTCTTGTATAGGACCTATAATAACGAAATCATTATATGGTCATACCTATGAGAAGCAAAATCTGGCAGAGCAAAATCAAACGCCCATTATGAGCAATGCCAGAAGCATTACGCTTTTATCCAATGAAGTTTTTAAATATGAAGAATATATTCCTAATTATCGTAAAAGCAAGATTAAATTTAAGAATGTTCAGCTTAAAGCTGCAGGTAAACTAGGCTTTAAAATCGGAAATCAAGTGGATGAATCCTGGCAGGGAGATAAGAAAGAATATGAGCTCGTTATAGATGTTGTCAATACAGACACATGGGGAAGTATTATAGACAAGCTCAATGTCGAAGGTGAAAAATTACTGGTACAGGATCCGGATTTTAGAGGAATTGAATTTGCCAAAAAAGGTTCCAACCTGGTGGTAGAAACCAAAGGAGAAAAGTGGTTTAATAAAACCCATTGGTTTGGAACCGATGAATTTGGAAGAGACTTGTTTACACGACTGTGGGAAGGCGGACGTATTTCCTTCTTTATAGCCTTTATTTCAGTATTCATAACAGCTCTTTTCGGAATTCTTTATGGGGGAATATCAGGCTATGTTGGGGGAAAAGTCGATGATCTTCTCATGCGTGTTGTCGAGATATTAATGACGGTACCGGATATGCTTTATACCATTCTATTACTTACAGTAATGGACCCAGGTATTAAACCCATAAGTATCGTATTAATTGTAACGGGATGGATGGGAACAGCCCGTATTGTTCGTGGAGAAGTGATGAGACTTAAACATTCCGAATATGTGGTAGCTGCAAAAGCCTTAGGGGCGGATTCCAAGAGAATTATTTTAAAACATCTTATTCCAAACACCATGGGACCTATTATTGTGGATATGACCATGATGATTCCTAAGATGATTTTTGCAGAAGCATTTTTAAGCTTTATCGGCCTTGGTGTTCCCGTGCCTTATGCATCATGGGGATCATTAGCAAATCAAGGGGCAAAGATATTTAGACAATATCCTCATCAATTACTCGTTCCGGCGATTGCTATCAGTTTAACCATGTTTGCATTTAATTTATTAGGGGACGGGCTTAGGGATGCTCTTGATCCAAGACTTAGAAAATAGGAGGTGAGTCTCATGAAGAAAATACTAGAAGTTAAGAATTTAGAAGTTTCCTTTGACACCTATGCAGGAGAAGTCAAAGCGGTAAGAGATATCTCTTTTGATTTGTATGAAGGTGAAACTTTAGCGATTGTAGGAGAATCTGGTTCGGGAAAGTCTGTTACGGCAAAATCTTTAATGCGGCTCAATCCTGAACCACCTGTAAAATATAAAGGTGGACAAATTCTTTTTAATGGCAAAAATATTTTAGACTATAAAGAAAAAGAAATGCAGAAAATTAGAGGCAGTCAAATCGGAATGATTTTCCAGGATCCTATGACTTCTTTAAATCCAACCATGACTGTGGGAAAACAGATTATGGAAGGATTAAAAAAACATCAGAAGATAGAAGGAGCAGTGGCAAAAGAAACAGCATTAAACATGCTTAAAATGGTCCAAATTCCTAATCCTGAACAGAGATTTCATGAATACCCTCATCAATTTTCCGGCGGGATGAGACAAAGGGCCATGATTGCTATTGCTCTGGTGTGTAATCCTCAAATTCTGATTGCCGATGAACCGACTACTGCTTTGGATGTAACGATTCAAGCTCAAATATTAGATCTAATGAGGGATTTGCAGAAAAAAATTAAAACCTCCATTATATTAATTACCCATGACTTAGGGGTTGTAGCTCATTCAGCACAAAGAATCATTGTAATGTACGGAGGGAAAGTGGTAGAGAGCGGCACAACGGACGAAATCTTCTATCATTCCAAACATCCTTATACCTGGGGACTGCTAAAGTCAGTGCCTAGATTAGATATCAGCAAGGAAGACGGAAGATTAGACTCCATTGAAGGTACGCCTCCGGATTTATTAGCACCGCCTAAAGGATGTCCTTTTGCAGATAGATGTGAACATGCCATGGAAATCTGCCGAAAGCAGATGCCTCCACAGTTTAAAACAGGAGAAAATCAATATTCTGCATGTTGGCTGAATCATGAACTGGCGCCAAAGGTAGAAAATCCCAACCAACTCTCTAAGAATTTTTCGACCAAGGGAGGTGCAAAATAACGATGGAGAACAAAGAAAAAGAAGTTCTTATAAAAGTAAGAAATCTTAAAAAGTACTTTGAAGTAGAAAAAGGGGTTTATCTAAAGGCTGTAGACGATGTTTCCTTTGATATATACAAAGGAGAAACGCTTGGTTTGGTTGGAGAATCAGGATGCGGTAAATCTACCACAGGGAGAACCCTTCTTAATATTTATCCTGCAACAGAAGGAAGCGTGGAGTTTAAAGGACAAAACATCTCTAAGCTGAAAGGCAAAGCTGCAAAGGATTTTACAAAAAGTGCTCAAATGATTTTCCAAGATCCTTATGCATCGTTAAATCCCAGAATGTTGGTTTCCAACATTATAGGAGAAGGTCTCGATATTCATAATCTGCTAAAAGGGCAGGAAAGAACCAATCGTATTCATGAACTGCTGGAATTAGTAGGATTAAATAAAGAGCATGCCAATCGATTTCCCCATGAATTTAGTGGAGGACAAAGACAAAGAATAGGTATCGCAAGGGCTTTGGCAGTAAATCCTGAATTTATTGTATGTGACGAGCCTATTTCCGCATTGGACGTATCGATTCAAGCACAGGTAGTAAACCTCTTAGAAGAGCTTCAGGAAAAGATAGGGCTTACTTATTTGTTTATTGCCCACGATCTTTCTATGGTAAGATATATTTCTGATCGAGTAGCCGTAATGTATTTAGGTTCTATAGTAGAATTGGCCGATAGCGATGAATTATATGAAAATCCTCTTCATCCTTATACCAAAGCACTTTTATCAGCTATTCCTATTCCAGATCCGGAGATACAAAGAAAAAGAGAAAGAATTGTTTTACAGGGGGATGTTCCAAGTCCTATTAATCCTCCAAAAGGATGTAAATTTGTAGACAGGTGTCCTATGGCAACAGAACAATGCAGGAATCAAAGACCTGCATTAAAAGAAGTAAAACCGGGTCATTATGTTGCGTGTCACCACTGGGAAGAAAATGAGAACCAAAATTAAAAAAAGTGACTTGCCTTTAAATTTTTCTAAGGTAAGTCACTTTTTATATTTTCACTCCCAGATTTGTACAGGTATATACTCAAACAGGGTTTTAATATTTTCAGAGGTGATTTCATCTATATTTGATTCTTTCTTTGCATCAATTACTTTCTGTGGATTCAGCTGATAAATATAAGATATATCTTCTATTGAATAAATAGTTTTTGAACCTCTTTGTAATTCTCTTCTTAAAAGTCCACATATGTAACTGCTGCCCTGAACCATAATTATAAAAAAAGAAGCAGGATTAATACTGCTAATATCATTTTTCAGCATTATATCTTTTACCTCTTCTTCGCTTATATTTAATAATTCAGAGGTGTTATGAATATTTAATTTTTTGGGAGAAACCTTTAGAAATAAGTCGATTTTTTGAAGTTTTTCTTCGATGTTTTTTTGATAGATTTGTAGAAATGTGTGCTTGCAGAATTGATTGGCTTGAAATGAATCCATTATATCTGTCCTCCTTGACCGTAAAGCAATAGTAGTAACTTCATTATATCAAACTTTATTTTTATTTTCATATGTAATAGTTGGTACAAAAGTTTTTTGAGAATGGCAATAATTCCCTTACAAAAAATCTCATATTAATTTACAAAAAGAGACATAATACTACCATGGAGGTGAAAAAAATGGCTAATAGCACAAACAGAAAAGCAGTTCCTCAAGCAAAAGCAGCTTTAGATCAATTCAAATTTGAAGTTGCTAACGAAATTGGAGTACCTTTAAAACAAGGGTACAATGGTGACTTAACATCCGCTCAAGCTGGTTATGTAGGCGGATACATGGTTAAAAAAATGATTGAAAGACAAGAACAACAAATGGCTGGCACAAATCCTGTTAAATAGTAAAGCATAAAAAATAAAAAGGACTCTTCCAATGAAGAGTCCTTTTTATATGAGGTTCTATAATAAATGTTGGGGTGCATAATTTAAATTATTTATCTCAACATTTTTTTACATAATAAATGCACTTGTGAAATAAATCTGCTAAAATGTAGTTACCACAACTAAATAGAAAGGAGATT
>JAAYPH010000246.1 GCA_012519955.1 Candidatus Epulonipiscium sp. | reverse complement strand
TTCTACCTCCATCCGGATAAGAATACAGTCACCGCCTGGATTAACACTCACAAAAATATATGCCGATTGGGTCAGCTTAATTCTTGTCATAATATAAGGGTCTGAACAAATGAAAAGCCCCCGCATTAATGCGGAGGCTTTTCATTTTCGAGTGAGGAGTATTGTTTAAATCCAACCGATTTTTTTCGCCTGAAAGGTTAGTTCATCCCTGAATTGTGGGTGTGATATGCTGATCATCTTTTTTACCCTTTGTGATACCCCCTGATATTTAAGATTGACCACGCCGTATTCAGTGATGATATATTCCACATCATTGCGGGAGGTAGTAACAATGGTTCCCGGCGGGATAAAAGGAACAATAGTGGATTTCAATTTTCCTTCCTTATCCTTATAAGTGGAATTCAATGACATAATACTTTTGCCGCCCCGGGAGAAATTTGCTCCGGTAACAAAATTGACCTGTCCCCCGGTTCCGCTGTATTGCCTGTGACGGATGGATTCTGAACCAGCTTGCCCGGTCAGGTCCATTGTCAAGGCATTATTTACTGAAATTAAGTTTTCATTATTTCCAATTACATAGGGATCATTATTGTAAGCAACTTCGGTAAAAAGGAAATCTTCATTGCGATTGCAAAAATCCCACAATTTTTGATCACCCACGCAGAAGGTTGCCACCAGCTGGCCCGGATGCAGTGACTTTTTAGAATTATTCACAATGCCGGACTGGACCAATTCGATAAATGAATTCTGGATTACTTCAGAATGGACCCCCAGATCTTTTTTATCTTTCAGAAAATAGCCGATGGCGTTGGCCAGGCCGCCAAGACCTAATTGAATAGTAGCCCCATCAGGAATCAAATCAGCAATAAAATTGGCGATTTTGGTTTCCACATCTGTAATGGGTATTTCCGGTATTTCTGTGGGTCTTTCATCCGATTCGTAAATCAAATCGATTTCTGATACATGTATTTTCAATGCATCCCCATTCAGCCAGGGCAAATTATTATTTACTTCTACAAAAACCAACTCGGCAGCGGCGATGCTGGGGCGGGGAACCAGTCCGCCGAAACAGGAGCGGTTCATATAACCGTTTTCATCTGGCGGCGTAACAGAAAAACCGACAATTCGCGGCTTTCTATACTCCATCCAGGGTTCCAGCTGATTTAAATGGACGGGAATATATTCAGCTGTTTTCCAGTCCAGACACATTCTTTCCATCGGCCCCACAAAAGGGGTTTCGATGCGGAAATGCTCTTTAAACTGCGGCTGCATATAATCATATAATTTAAGAGCCAATCCCAGACAAATAGTTACATTTCTTAATTCTTCAGCCCTTTTGCTCAATTCAACCGAAAACTCGTGGGGAATATTTATTCCGCCGGCCAGCATCACAACATCATCATTTCTAACCTGTCGGGCGATTTCGTCCGCACTGGTCATTTTGCTTTTGTATTCCTCCTGCCAGGTGGAATAACTTTTTCTTTCCTGCTGTAATAAACTCAAAGCGACCCCTCCTTTATTCTATTAATAAATTGGGGTTGCAATATCCATGCCATGGCGTATTATAG
>JAAYPH010000158.1 GCA_012519955.1 Candidatus Epulonipiscium sp. | reverse complement strand
GTATGATCGAATTGGTGGAAAAGAATGAAGGTGCGGAATTGTGAGAGAAAAGGTTGTTGTAAGGCAGGCTAATTATGAGGATCTAGAGAAAATTAGAATTTTTTTAAGCAGAGAATGGCCATTGAAAAGGGAGTACTACGAATATTTTCATGTAATTGATGGCAAGCTCATGTTCATAGTTGGAGAAGGGCAATCAAGTGGAAATTTATATGGTGTTTGCGGTCTAATTATTACAAACCGTGAAAAGGAAACAAATTATCAGCTAGTATTGTTGATGGTTGATAAAAATGAAAATGGGTTTAACAGTATTTCTTTGATTAAGTATATTGTCGATAATTTAGAATCAAAGTCAATATCATCATGCGGGGTAAGACCAAACGCATTAGTAATTTATGAAATGCTTGGATTTAAAACAGGTAAAATGGATCATTTCTATAAGCTAGCAGACAAAGAATCCTATCATGTAGCTATTGTAAATGAAAAGCGTATTATTATGTCTCAACCGGGAGATAAGAAATTAAAACATATTAAGACCTTTGGAGAACTTGAAAAGTTATATAATTTTGTGCGAAACAAAGAATCTAATCCATACAAAGATGCATGGTGCATAAAACATAGATATTTTGACTCAGTTTATCATAAATACAAGGTTTATCTTATAGAAGATTCTTATAATTTATGTCGTTCTATTATTGTTATGCGTGAAATAAATAAAGACGATGTAAAAATATGTAAAATAGTGGATTTTATTGGAGATGATAGTGACATAGCACTTATCGGTGATGAGCTTGACAGATTAATCAAGGAAAATAATTATGAATACATGGATATCTATTCAGTTGGTATAGCAAAGAATATTATGAAACAAGCGGGCTTTGTTCAAAGAACACAGGAAGATAAAAATGTAATACCACATCTATTTGCACCATTCATCCAAATTAATAGAGATATATATTACTTTACTAACAATCCGCAAGGTTTTCATATGTTTCGAGGTGATTGCGACCAGGACCGTCCCGTAACGGAGTATAAAAAGTACTAGTAATTATCTTGCAATCTAGCACCAAGATTAAAATGGCATATTACCATGCGTATAATATGGTATCTGCTCCGATTGAAGAATATGTCCTTAATCCGAATTTGTAATCATCCACTAATTCTTTTAAAAATAAAGCTATTGAGAATAAATCTTTTCGATTATGGTAAACAGATATTGCAAGCTTAGGACGATAATTGATTATTGTATTTATAGCTCCTTCTAATGCCTCCAACTCAGAACCTTCTATATCCATCTTAATAAAACTAGCCTTGTCTCCCGAGAGCACACTGTCGATTGTTCTGACTTCTATTTGTGACAAACCATTTTTGGTGATTTTAGAAGAATCATTGGAATCTTCTGAAAATGATACATTTGTATTACTTTTCCACAATCCGCTTTTTATGAGGGAGATATTTTGCACATCTTTTAATTGCTCCTGGCATATTTCATAATTATTTGAATCGGGTTCGAATGCATATATCTTTCTGTATTTTCCTTTATTCCAATTTAGAAAATCAAAAACAGTCTCTCCATTATAACAGCCGCAGTCTATGAATACCTCGTCTTCTGATGGTTTAAAAGCCGGAAAATCAAAGTAAGTTATTCCGCAGAATCCCCATGCAGCTCCTCCGCGTAAAATCAGAAT
>JAAYPH010000157.1 GCA_012519955.1 Candidatus Epulonipiscium sp. | reverse complement strand
GTACTTTTTTCAAGTTTTCTCCTGCCCTTCGGAGAATTATGTACACAACGAATACAATCGAACGTTTTAATTGCGGCCTTCGAAAGGTTACTAAAACGAAGCAGGTTTTTCCGACGGATGACTCAATAATAAAAATGCTGTATCTTGCTCAGAGGGATATTTTTAAGAAGCAACGATCACAGTTGTATAAATGGGGTTCTGTTATGACCGAGCTGTTGGCGTTTTATGAACAGCGATTGCTACCGTATCTGTAAAATTGGTAAAAAAAGTTTACACAAAATACTTGACATGACCAGAAGATGGCTTCCCGCCTTCTGTTTATAATTTGAAAGCAACAACTGCAAAGTCAGTTGCTTAAATAAATTTGGGGTGTTTGAGGACTGTACTAATATTGACTATTCCATATTGACTATTCCACGGTGCATTTTGTTGAAAAATTATGTCGTGTAACGTTCCGCGGCTATATGAAGTTTTTGCAGAACGCAGTGGAGCAAAAATTTGGGTGAAGCGAAGCGGAACCATATAGCCGCTGTTATGTTCAGTGCCCGGCTTTCTTATAGATTGTTCAGAAAAGTACATGGACGTACTTTTCTGCTCTTTACAATACTTCATCAAGTTTAGTAAGTGCATCTATAATCTCCTTAACGGTACCCAGTTCGAATTCTTCTCTATCAGTTTCTTCATGAGTTCCTTTGTTTAAATATCTCCATTCAGGGGAATCACCGCTGATTCCAAGTAGTTTGCCTAAATTTTCTGAAATAACTTTCTTTTTTGGCCCAGCATAATTGTCTTTACTAAATTTAGACTTTAGTTGCTCTGCAAGTGTACGCGTATCACATGGCTTGTTGTATTGGCGAAAACTTAAGCTAATCATCCCACCGCCAGTTTTCCTGTATTCTTCCCAGATACGGATATTTATATTTTCAACTGCTCTCCGAGAATTCATCAAAGCATCTCTTAATGATCTTCTCTGAAGGCATTCTGAAGCGGCTTTTATATAATTTCTGGGATATTTATCACATTCAACTTGAACATGGTTTTCATCGTATTGTGGGAGAAAAGTATAAAGAATAAAATTATCGACAGTGTTTTTAGGCACAGTATTCTGAATATCTTTGTAGAACTCATCACCATGACTTGTAAGGATAATCTGTTTTTCTTTAAAGAATTTTTCTTTAAACAATACAGTTCTAATCGCCTCTCTATGCTCAGAGTCAATGGCATTAACAGGGTCATCGAAAATCAGGAAAGGAGAATTTTCTTTAAGATTCTTAGCTAATAAAATGGAAAGTCCAACACAACGAATATGACCTTCACTTAGCACATGGAGCGCATCGAAATATTTTCCTTTTGTTCCTTGAAATTGGACTTTAATTCGTTCTCCGGAATTTGTAGGTAGTTGAAGATCTACAAGTTTGTCTTTTGGCGCATCATGTATATTAAAAGCATTATAAAGCTCTGTAACTCTGTCTCCTAAATCGGCAATCAATGAGGAAGGCAATTGTTCTTTATATTCTACAATATTGGAAACGAAGAATTGGTAAGCAGATGCTATTGCTTTATTCCTCTCTATTTCAGGCTTTTCATTCTCTGCATCAAGACGGAGTGCTGCATTTTCTTTATCAAAATCAGAAATTTGTTTTTTTGCTTTCTCAATTCCGTCTTCAAGAGTTTTTCGAGAGCCTTTCAACTGTTGTAGTTCGTTATTAATGCTTCGTAACAGTGTTAATCGTTTTTCTTTTTCATCTCGCTCTTTATTCTTACTTTCAATAGTTAAATCGTACTTCTCAATGTGCACAACTAAATCTAACAGTAATTCCCAAGATGATTTTTTATTATTAACTGTATGAAATACCTCATGATACCATTTCCAATCGGGCTTAGCAGGTGTTGCAAGTGGTTGAAATTGAATTGATTCATAACTGAGTTGCGAAATATGATCATTTACTTTTTGTATTAAACCCGATAGTTCTTTAAGTTTATCTGACTCAGTATTTTCACACTCATCTTTTTTAGTCTTTAGATCATCCAAAGCCATTAACTTGGCTAATTCTGATTCTGCAACTTTAAATGGGTTCTCAATCGTATTTGCAACAGGTGTTTTGCAGGCAGGACACACTTCCTGGGATTGTTCTCCCAATCTCTTGACCGCTTCATAAATGTCTTTGTAAGCAAGGGACTCGACCTTCTCAAGTAATTCTGCCTTTATTTGTTCAAGTTCCTGATGATTAGATTCTATGACTCTCTTGAGCTTATCAAAATCTGTCGATTTAACTCCGATTATTTTCGGTGCTGGAGTTTTTAATTCTTGTTCTAATTTTTGTAGTTCTCCAGGGGCTTCTGAACTGCCTAGCTCTTTGATGAAATCTTCAAAAGAGATGCTTTTTTTGAATTTATCAGCAAGTTCATTTTCAGTCTTTACAAGCTCTTCAATTGATTTGTCGTTTTCGACAATAGTCTTTTTTGCACTCTCTATTTCCAAACTCTTTTTATCAAGTTCTTTTTGTTTCACACCTTCCAGGTCGATATGTTCATTCTTAATTTCAGCACTAAAACCCTTAACGAACTCATTAAATGCATCCAGACCAAATAAAGTAGCAATCAACTCTGTCTGTTTAGCCGGTGCAAATGCGGCCATTCTTGAAAATTGATCTATTCGATTTTTTTCAACAAAGCAAAATCGATAATTGTTTTCATCTGGAACGATTAAAACTTGTGTACCTTCTGAGTCCAAACCCAACAATTTTGGTTTTTCGAAGTTTTCAGTATGAATATTTTTGAGATATTCTTCATCTTTCAATCGTTTAGATGATGCTTCTTCAACACTGCCTAATAGGGCATACTCCAAAGCTTCACAAAAACTTGATTTTCCTGTTCCGTTCGGGCCATAGATTAGAACTCCAGAGCTGTTAAGATTAAATTCTTCCTCTTTAGCAAAACCTCGGAAAGGTCCTACTTTCAGAGTAGCCAATTTTTCAATTTGCTGTTTTTCTTCTGATTGGACTGACTCAGCAATCTGTATTTGATTTGGTAAGGAATTCCATTTATCTATGGCTAATTCGACAATTCTCTTCACTCTTTTACTGCTGGCAGTTCCAAGGCTGGCCAATTCATCAAGATTACTGCTTATCAGATTTGCTATTTTAGCAGTGTCCTCGGTTACTTTCTTATCATTGAGCCATTTTAAAAAACGGAGGAATTCCTGCTTCATATTTCTTATAACTCCCCACGAAAAGCAGAATCAAGAAGCGAAACCTTTAGTGCAATTAAATCATCAATCTGGCTTTGAAGATTCTTCTTAAGATCTTTATTTTTTAAAAACCACGTATTTATCTTTATGACAATCTTGCTTTGTAAAGCGAGATTAGGAAAAGGAATATCAATATTATTAATTTGAGAAGTACTCAAATTTGGCTGAGCCGCACCTAAAGACTTATTAAGGTTCTCTTCGACCTTAATCGATAAATACCAATAAACATAATCACGTGTAGTACTATTTTGTATACAAAGACGACCAACTCGTTGGTTTTGAAGAAGTCTTTTTTTACTATCGTTTATTGCAACTTTTCCTGTTGTTGCACCTGACATTGCAATAACAATTTCACCAGGTTCAACAAAAAATTGAGAAATCTTATCATCTACTTCATTCTCCGGGTAATATGTAAGATTCTTGTCTGAAATACTTCCATTCTGAATATTTGATATTCTTAATACTGGTATGCCTTGATCTGAAAAAACCTTACTCTTAAAAGCATATCCATTTTTAAAATCAATAACCTCTCCTAATTTCTTCCACTCCCACCCATCAGGTAGTTCATAAATACCTTCGAGATTTTTTCTACTTCCAAGCGGATTAAACGCCCCATCTAACGAACTTGCAAACAATGCTTCAGCAAGCCCCAGACTCTCCTGCAAATGGTTCACTGCTTGATCAATACGGCTAATTAGAGCATCCAGCTTTTCCACAATCCGCTTTTGTTCGGAGAGTGGAGGAAGGGGAATTTTGAATAAAGAAAGACTCTTTGCTGAAAGATTCGGTTGAGCTGCACCATTGTTGTAATGTGTGACAAAATGCGATGATAAAGAGCTGTTAAAATAATATAAAAGTAGTTCTTTTATAATTTCATTGCTGGGTCTTACAATTACCAAAGATGAGGCAATAACTCCACGATCAATTGAATCTACAATACCACATTTACCCAATGAGCCGCGGAGGCAATACAATATGTCTCCTCTTTTTATTTTTCCTCCACCGATAAGGTTATAGCGTTCTTCATTGATATAATTTAAACCTGCTGAATCCACAGTCCATCCATTAAGATTGCCTGCATTAATTACCGGAATACCTTTTTCTACAAAAGCATCGCGAGAGGGATAATTCTTACCTCGATCACCATTTTCAAAGTCACAAATGTCTTTAAGAGACTTCCACTCCCACCCATCAGGAAGTTCATACGGCTGCTGATCCATTACTTCTCCTCCAGCAACTGTTCAATTTCATTTAATAAGCCAGAGACTGCTTTTTCCTTCTGTCTGATACTCTTTAAGATATCTAATGGCGCTAAATGTTCTGCATCTTTCTGTTTTGACGGGTTCTTTGCAGAGATGTCATAGTCTTCTGTCAGCTTATCTACAGGAACAATCCATGAATTCTCTGTAGTTGGTCGTTTCTTATACAGATTTACAAATTCTTCAAGATGAGCATCTGTTATGGGTTTATTTTTTGTGAGCTTCTGTTCAGGTTCGCATTCATAGTACCAAATCTCACTAGTTCCGCCTTTGCGCTCAAAAAAGAGAACATTGGTTTTAACGCCCGAGTAAGGCAAAAACACCCCGGCAGGCAAGCTCAGAATTGTATGTAGGTTAAAGTTTTCAAGTAGTTCCTGTTTCACTTGAGTAAATGCACTATTCGTTTGGAACAGAACACCTTCTGGCACCACAATGGCAGCACGGCCACCGCTTTTTAGGGATTTCATAAAGTGTTGCAGAAATAAAAGCTCCGTGGCATTACTTTGAATAGGAAAATTCTGTTGAATCTGGCTTTTTTCTTTTCCTCCAAATGGCGGATTGGCGAGAATAACATTATATCGGTCTTTTTCCTGAATATCCCTGATATTTTGGGTTAATGTATTTGTCTTATAAAGGTTTGGTGACTCTATTCCGTGCAGAATCATATTCATCATACCCATTACATAAGCCAGTGAGGTTTTCTCATATCCATAGAATGTATCTTTTTGAATGAAATCCCACTCTTCGGCACTCAGTTTTTTCTTTTGGGCTTTCAAGTGTTCAAAAGCCTCTACTAAAAATCCACATGAACCGGCTGCACCATCATAAATAGTCTCTTTTGCTTTTGGATCAAGTGCTTGAACCATGGCTCGCACTACTGGTCGAGGAGTATAAAACTCTCCGGCATAACCACCGGCATCGCCCATATTCTGTAAAAGATTTTCATAAATCAAAGAGAGTTCAAAAAGATCACTCTCAGATTGAAAATTTAACTCATCGATCAGATCCAGAACCTCACGGAGAGTGTGACCCGAAGCAATTTTATTGTCCAGATACTGAAAAATCGCACCGATTTTATATTGAAAGCTTTTTACATCAGAATTAAGGGCATTTCCAAAGGCTTTCAGGTAAGGAAAAAGCTTTTTATTCACATATTCTGTTAGATCATCACCAGAAAGAGCTTTCTTCAAGTCCAATTTTCCATTTTCATCCTTTGGACAAGCCCAGACTGACCATTGATGTTCTTCATCCAGTACAGGAATATACTCTTTTCCTGAAAGTACAGCCTCTTCTTCTTTTTCTGCTTCATAATCATCCAAAAATTTTAGAAAAAGTATCCAGCTGGTTTGCTCTGTATAGTGCATAGCACCACTAATGCCGTCATCACGGCGTAAAATATCGGTTATTCGATCAATGTTCTGTTGTAACGACATAATTATATTTTCTCCACAATAAAGTTATACATATTTTCAATATCCACACTGATTTCATCAGCAGGAATTAGATTGATATAGGTTTGAAGTTTATCAAGATCAAGCCCTTCCTCGCCATCAATTAAGCAGCTTATAACACCTTTAACCTTATCAGAAGGTAGCTGGCTAATTTGGTCATTGTCTGCAGGATCGTTTTGCCTTAGATGAAAAGCGGTAGCAAGAGTATCATCATTGATTTCGGTAAGTTTGCCGTTGTTGCGCAGTGCAGTATAAGAAAGTAAATAGTGTTTGATTTCACGACGCTTCCAGGCAAGAAGATAAACATCAACATTAGTTCCACTTGGCCAAGATATTTGTCTGATTTGGTTTTGGTATTGCTGTCCTGTCAATTGAACTCCATTACCGGAATTAAACTGAATAGCTGCTTCATCACGGTCACAAATAAGAAATATTTTCCTAGTTTGAAGCTCACATTCAGCTTTACTTAATCCGTTGACCCAGTCCATTTTAGCTTTTCCAAATGCTTCATTTAGTGATCCATAGCTGGATGCCTTTTTGATTGCTTGAATGCTTTGAAGTCTGGTTATATCAAGTCCTTTTCTTTCTGCAAGTCTTAAAAATATAGTCCAATCGTTATAATCATCCATGAGTGCCATGTGTGTGATTTTTCCACAGATTTCAAACTCAGCTGATTTTGCCCTTGATAGAATGCTTAATCTATTAATAAGCTGTTTAATTTTGTTGGTCTCTGTGATTTTTCCATTCTCGACAACTTTCAAGGATGAAAACTCATTGGATGTTATTGAATCGAGAAGATGCGTTGTTGTAATTGTATGCCCTTTAATTGAGTGTAAAATCATCCAAAGCTTTTCAATATTTTTAAAATGAAGATGTGAGTCAGCTTCATCTAAAAGAAACAAAGTGTTTTCCGAATCAAAAAGATCAATGAGAGCATACAAGAATAGTAATTGATATTCCCCATCACTCAACTGATCCATTTCCAGACCATTTTTCAGATGCAACTCAATATCAGTCTTATCCAAGAAGTAGTCATTGTCAGCAGCTTGCACAAAAAAAGAAACCAGTGGGTCTGCATTTACTCGGTCACTATAATCTTCAGATAGTGCAGATGCAAATGTAACCTGAAATAATTTATCTGCAGTCAGATTGATTGTCTTCTTTTTTAATGAACTATCAAACTCATAACCACTTTGGACACATTTTTCAATGAAACTTTCAAGAGAACGGAAATAGGGCGTCGAGCGTAATGTTTCAATCTCTCCCTTTTCTTCCTGCTTTAATGCTTCTTGAACTCTTATGGAAAACTGCTTGTCAATTTTAAACTTGCATTCAAGTTGTGAACTGTTATCAAGTTTTGTAGAATCATCTAATTCCTGTACATAACCGTATTCTCTGAGGAAAGTCCTAACTTTTCCTTCTTTCTTTTGGGCTGTTGCTAAGAAAATCAGAAGCTTTGACCAAGATTTATTGAAATAGAAAACATCTAGACCAAGTTCGGCACCTTTCCTTCGTTCCTTACTAAGGTACTGGCTAAAACTCTTGGAGAAATTTTCATTTTGACCGGATGAGAAGCATATTATCTGAAGATTACCAGCAATTTCTTTTTTTATCTTTTGTTCGAATATTGATTGAAGAATAGTTGATTTTCCACTGCCGTTGGCTCCAATCAGTGTGGCTACCTTCTGAAAAGTTATTGTTTGATCTTCTCTACAGAGCACATTGGGTTTTAATGTTAGTTCCATTTCATGCCACCTGATACAATTGCTTCTGGAGTTCTTTAAACGCTTGCAGCAGGTTTATTGCTTTCCCTCCGAAAGCACCAGACACGTCTTTAGTAGTTCCTAAGCCTGAAAGTTCAACAAGAGTTGGCAACATTTCCCGAGACAACTCATCTGTACCTACCTGCTCATAACGATGGAGAACAAAATCCAAAAACTCTTTTGCTTCCTTACGAGGATAATGATCAAAGTATGCTTCATTTTTTCGAACTGCGTCAGCCCTTGTTTTTCGAGTTGCCATAGGTTGTTCAAAGGCTAAAAATGCCAGTAAATCAAACAAATCACACTCATCTGCCTCAAACATTTTTCTAAGAGTTGCCAACTGTTCTTTATCAAAGCCAAACTGTGATAACTGTTTTAACAGATCCTCTCTTTGATCTGGATCTGCCCACATATTTCTGAGATCTTCTACAGACTTAAAAAGCCCTGGGAGTTGCTGAACAAGACGATCTACGAATTCTTGAATAGAAAGTGGTCTGCCATGTTCATCGATGTAGCGAACCTCTACATCGATAACCTTTATTTCACGATTGCTACTGAGTTTTACCTTAAGTTTTGGTTTTTTAGGCTCACCATCAATTTCTGCTTCTTCATCTTCTTTTCCCTCATTGATTTCGGGATCAGGGCAGTATGGAGGTATGGGATCTTTAACACTATCAGGTTGCTCATCTGTAACATCTACAGGTTCACCATCCCAATCCTCATCATAAAATTTGTTGGTTGCTCCTCTAAAATCTATGATTGTAAAATAGTCTTTCCCATCAAAGACCCTGGTTCCTCTTCCAACAATCTGCTTAAACTCAACCATAGAACCTACTGTTCTATCTAAAACAATGTTGCGAACATTTCTCGCATCGACACCAGTTGTAAGCATTTGAGAAGATGTAAGTATTGTCGGAATATCTTTATCGTTATCCTGAAATTTTTCTAATAGTTCTCGCCCAGTCTTTCCTTCATCGCTGGTAACACGAACGCAATAGTATTTATCTTTAATCTGTTTATGGTTGTTTATCATATCACGCATGGTAAGTGCGTGATTTTGATTTTCACAGAAAATTATGGTTTTATCCATCGGAGCTATATGTTTCAGCAAAGATTGTGCAACGAGGTCTGTTCGCTCATCTACAATAATTTTTTTATCATAGTCCGTAACTTGATACACATCTCCATCAATTTCACCTTGGATAATCTGGTCTTCAGATGTTAATATCAATTCGTCAAGATTAGTCCTTATACGCTTTACTCGATAAGGGGTTAAAAAACCATCATTTATACCGTCTTTTAGCGAATAAACAAATACTGGTTTGCCAAAATAATTATATGTATCTACATTATCAGTTCTTTTTGGTGTGGCAGTTAAACCAAGATGAACAGCAGATTCAAAATGATCAAGAATAGCTCGCCAGCTTCCGTTCTCATTTGCCGACCCTCGATGACACTCATCAATCAATATTAGATCAAAAAAGTCTTTTGGATACTCGTTGTAATAACCACCAATATTTTCTTTCTCAGCTATAGCCTGATATATTGCAAAAAAGATATGGGCATTTGTAGGAACAACCCCATTGCGCTTTCGAATTTCTTCTCCATTAATTTTGACCAGATCTTTTTCGTAGGGGTTGAAGGTATTAATTGCCTGATCTGCTAAAATATTCCGGTCAGCTAAAAATAGAATACGTGGACGACGAGAGCCATAGGAATCAATATTCCACCTGGACTGAAAGAGTTTATGAACAATTTGAAATGCAATAAAGGTTTTCCCTGTTCCTGTTGCTAGTGTCAACAAAATTCGTTTTTCACCTTTTCCTATGGCATCCGTAGCTGAATGCACTGCAAGCTCTTGGTAGTATCTAGGTTTCATTGAACCATCAAGATGAAAAGGAGTATTTCTTAATTCTCTGGAAACATCAGTCCTTTCCCCTGAATAACGCATTTCTAACTCAGGTGGGGATGGATATTTTTCAATATATGAGCCTTGGCCTGTCGATAAGTCAAATTCATAAGTTTGTAAACCGTTGCTGGAATATACATAACGAACTTTGAGCTTCTCAGCATAATCTATTGCTTGCTGTAAACCTTTTGTTGGATGCTCATCTTTTTTCTTAGCTTCAATAATGGCAAGATAATGATTGTCTTTATAAAGCAGATAATCTACATAACACCTCTTCCCACGAATGCCACCTGCAAGTTTTCTACCGTCTGTAAAATAAAACTCACGAATTATTGTAGTAGAATCCCAACCAACACGAGCAATAGAGGGATCAATGTAGTTTGCTCTTGTATCTGCTTCAGTATATTTCATTAATTTGATATCCTATCATTTATTTCCTTTTTCATTTCTTCCCGAGGCCACGGATGGCCGAGGACTACAAAGCTCTTAAGCCGGGCATTGAACATAACTCCCTGTTACACGCACAATTGCGTGTATAAATCCTTTGTATGTTTTCTCACATGCGTGTAAATACCAAATACGTTCGGTTACACGCAGTCAAGTTCATCAAAGGGGCTTACAACTCGACTGATTAGTTTATTTGACACATGAGTGTAAATTTCTGTTGTTTTTGAACTGCTGTGTCCCAGTAATTCTTTAAGCGT
>JAAYPH010000012.1 GCA_012519955.1 Candidatus Epulonipiscium sp. | reverse complement strand
TTGCCAAGCCTTTCATTACATCTTCTTTTTGTGCAATGATAACAATAGGAATATTCCTATATTTATATTTTCCCTTAATCAGGCTGATGCATTCTAATCCTTTAACAGGATCGTTTACCATATCAATAATGATGAGATCAATAACGCCATCTTTTTCTCCAAGAAGCTTTAAAACGCCATTTTCGTCATCCCCAAAATAAATTTCAATGTTTTCCTTTCGAAACAGCTCGTTTATATCTTGTTTTTCTTTTTTATCTTCCATTAATATAACAATCTTTTCCATAATTCTGCCCCCCAATAGTTTTAATATATATTTTTACTATTATGTTAAACTTAGAATCTTCAACGATTGCAAGTTATTTTAGAAATATTTCCTTCTATTGGTTAAATAATATCAAATTTTCTTATAATATTCAATTATAAATAAACTATACTCATATAACTTAAGATATATTTGTTTGTTGTTAATTATTCCATTAATGTAATAACATACAAGAAATATTAATCCATTTTTTATTAAAACTAATATTGGAGGTGTTCATTAATGAAAAGAAAAATTTTATTAATAGCGACGATCTTTATGTTATTATCTGTACCCGTTTTTGCTCAATCAGTTACCTATACTGTACAGCCAGGAGACAGTATGTGGAAAATTGCCGTAAAGTATCAGATTGGACTTAGTGAAATCATTGCAGCAAATCCTCAAATTAAAAATCCAGCACTTATTTATCCTAATCAAAAACTCACTATTCCAAATATTGATGATGTCAAAGCATTAGAAAATGAAGTCATTAGATTGGTAAATGCAGAAAGGGCCAAACAAGGTCTTCCAGCTCTAAAAGCTAACTGGGAACTTTCCAGAGTGGCAAGGATGAAATCTCAAGATATGATCAATAAAAATTATTTTGCCCATCAATCTCCTACTTACGGCTCACCATTTAATATGATGGAAAACTTCGGCATTAAGTTTTCATCTGCCGGTGAAAACATTGCAAAAGGGCAACAAACCCCATCCCAAGTAATGAATGCTTGGATGAATTCTCCTGGACATAGAAGCAATATTTTAAGTGCTTCTTATACTCAAATCGGTGTAGGCTTAGCAACCAGCAAAAATGGTACTAAATATTGGACACAAATGTTTATACGTCCTTAAAAATAAATGAAACGCCGAAACTCTTCGGCGTTTCATTATTTTTATTCTTCTTCAAAATCTTCATCATCATCGTATTCTTCGTAGTCGTCATCATCCATAAATTCAATTTCGTCAGCAAATTCATCCATGAATGCTTCAGAAACTCTATCAAATTCAGCGTCATCATCGATGTTTAAGATTTCTAACCCTTCTTCGTCTTCTCTATATCCATATAGTAAAACCTGATCTTCCCCTTCTGGAAGAAGAGCTATATAATCCTTATTGTCTACTTCAAAAGTTCCTACAACATCACATTTTAATTCAGTATCATCATCTAGAGTTAAATAAATAACTTCACCTTCATCATGATTATGTTCGCAGCCACAATCATGATCGTGTTCATGAGCGTGATCGTGAGTGTGATCGTGGTTACATCCGCAATCGTGTTCTGACATAGTATCATTCTCCTTTATCTTTTAGTGGGAATGCTCTCCCATGAATATTATATCATGATTTTATAATTTTCAAACCTATTTATTTATTTTTTTATAAAATGTTTTATTATTATTTTTGATTATTGTTTATTTTATTCGGTATTTGATGTAAACTAATTTGTAATATTGGATATGAATAAAATGAAAGAAGTGATTGATATGTTCTATGCCGATTATCATGTGCATTCGTCCTTTTCTTCCGATAGTAGTGAAGAAATGGAGAATCAAATAAAAACTGCCATCTCATTGGGTTTAAAACAGATAGCCTTTACAGATCATATTGATTATGACTATCCAGATAAAGCATTTCCTTTTATGATTGATTATAATCAGTATTTAAAAGTATTTGATGGCTTAAAAGAAAAATACAAAAATCAAATTGATATGATATTAGGGGTTGAAATCGGATTTCAGCCTCATGTTGTAAAACAAATAGAAGAAGTTCTTTCTCAATATCCATTTGATTTTGTTATTTGTTCTACCCATGTCTGCGATCGATTAGATTTATATAACGGCGACTTTTTTAAAGGCAAAAATCAAAAAAATGCATATCTTCGTTATTTTGAATGCGTATTGTATAATGTGAAAAACTTTTTCAACTACGATGTCTACGGCCATATCGATTATATCAATCGATATGGAAATTATGAAAACAGAATTTTGTCCTATGAAGATTATAAAGATATAATTGACTCAATTCTTAAGACAATTATTGACTTAGGAAAAGGAATTGAGATCAACACTTCCGGCTTTAGATACGGCCTTGGATATGCCAATCCCCAGCTTTCCATTCTAAAAAGATACAAGGAGTTAGGAGGAAAAATCATTACAATTGGCTCTGATGCCCATTCTTCAAAAGACATAGCTTCACATTTTAATGAGGCCTATAAACTTTTAGAGGCGGCAGGAATTTCAGAGATTACTTTATTCAGAAATAGAAAGCCTTATTTTGTAAAGCTATAACCCTGAATATCTGACCATAACACAAAAGATAGAGATATCATAGTATCTCTATCTTTTATACAATACATACGCCATATTATCTTTTTTAAAGGATCTAACAGCCAATAAGCATAGATGAACAATATTATTTTTTTTGATATCCCATCGTCCTGCACATTGCTGTAAAATATGATATCCTTCTTTACAATTTGTAGATTCTAACTTTTGGGCAGGCATGATCCCTCTCATTTTTTCTGCATCTGCTTCTAATAATTCATTTTCGTAGAAAACTTGAAAATCAAAAATATCTTCTTCCACCTCTGCCTTAACATATAATTTCCCGTTCTTAACAAAAAGTTCTGTAATATATAAAACTCGCTCCGACAATTCATTAGTATCTTGATAACTGATTTTTAGAGGCTCTTCTAAAATACCTATAGGGAGCAGTACACTTCTATCAATGAAAATATTGGATTTCTTTCCTTCTTTTACAATCCGTATGTCTTCAATATCTTTTAAATGATATTGATTAGGTATTGGTTCAAAATTAATTCTTATTAAAGTCAGCGCATTCTTTTCCAATAATTCTTTCGCCTTTATGGATTGCAGCATTTTATTCGTTTGAATTTGGGCTTTATCAAAATGTCTAAATATAATATTTCTGATTCCACAGCGGTATCCATTGACAAATAAATTATAAAATTCAATACTGGAATCAATATTCTTCATGAGTTGAATAATACTTTCTTTGTAGGTCTGCGGAACAAGATTTAATTCGGTTTTGTCTTCTATAATTAAATCACAGAATATTCTTGTATTGGTAAATCCAAAGGAGGATACATAATAAGAATTCCCTTGTATTTCAATAAAACGATCTATCGACAGTTCAGCAAGCAATTTCTGACACCTCTCTCATCTTACATAGGGCTTATCCCAATGATCATATACAATAACTTTTTTCTCAACTTTTCTTTTCACATCACTGGAAAAGACGACAATAGACACTTTTTCAGCCGTTGAATTTATCATTCCTACAAAATTATTCCTATATTGAAACCCGTCTTTTGCCTGTTGATTTTTTGCCGGTGCTTCAATTTGCTTGAGAGGGATGTTGCTTAAGAAATCCTCCTGCGTATTTTTTTTGATAAAAATATTTGCTTTTTCAATATCATCTTCAACTTCAATTTGTGCAATAAGGGGAATTTGATTGGACAGTCTTCCCCTCAGTCTTAAATGAGGCAAATGAGAAATGTCTACTGTATAAAGCTGATGAATGTATAATTTTCTAATTTTCTTATCTATACTATCTTCATAGCTTATTTCATAGGGCTTATGAATTTTACCAATCGGCAAATGAAGTTCTTTTTGAATGAGAATAATCCTTTCTCTTTTTTCTTTAGCAAAATGAATTTGCATAATTTCCTCATTTAAATCAAAGGGCTCATATTCTTCTTCAACTAATACCAATTCTTTTCCCTGTAAACATTTAGGCAAAACAATATCTTGAAGAAAAGCATTATGCGTAGGATTAGAAGATATATGATGAATAAATCCTCCCTGCCACTGATGAAGTACGCCATTTATATATAAATTACATTCTTCCACTTTTCTGTTGGAGCTTCTCCACTCCTGAATAAGTCTGCCTTTTTGATCCCTTAAATCTGGAGAATAAAAGCGTTCTGCATCTGTGATTAATTCACACATTACCCGTTTGTCTGTAAAATAAAAATTTAAAATATAATAGTAATTCTCTCCAAGTTCAATCAGTTGGTTTATCTGTATCTCTTTCATTTCGGTATTTTACCTACTTTCAAAAAAGTTTGTTATTTAATTATATCAAAAAAATTAAAAAATACAATTATTATATATAAAAATGGATGCCGATTGGCATCCATGTAAAGTCTTTAGGCTCTATAATTTTTGGTGTTGGTGATTAAAACCAGCACCATTTTATTTACAAAAAAAGATGAGACAACTGACAAACTCTGGTAAAATATAATCGACCAAAACCATATTTTAAAGGAGTGTTG
>JAAYPH010000156.1 GCA_012519955.1 Candidatus Epulonipiscium sp. | reverse complement strand
TGCTTTCACAAATGGGTATTATGATGGCTTTGCCAATCATTGGCTGTATTATATTGGGAAACTATTTAGACAATAGATTTCATTCAGGAATCCTCTTTTTATTAATTTTTGTTATCTTGGGGGTGGGTGCGGCATTTCGCAATTTATTTGTTCTCACAAGAAAGGTTCAAAATAATAAGGAAAAAAGAAAGGATAAATAAAATGAAACGGCTCATTCTTCAGATGGTAGGAATTAGTGTTTTAGTAGGAATCATTGGTCTGTTTTTTGTGAGTGAACCGTTGATTTGGGTAAAAGGCCTGGCATTTGGAACTATTTTTTCTATTTTAAGACTGCGCCTTATGGATTTAAGCATAAAAAAATCGCTTAGAATGCCCCCTAAAAATGCACAGAATTATGCAGCATCTCAATACATGCTTAGATATATTCTTACGGCAGTTATACTGTTTGTTGCCGCGCTGGAACCAAGTATTAGTCTGTTAGGCACAGTGATTGGATTGTTTACGCTTAAGGGTTCTGCCTATTTACTACTTATTACAGAAAAAAGAAATAAACTTGATTTATAAGTTGCTTTGTCGTAATATTATATATTATATGTTCTATTCTCACAAAGAAAGGAGTAAAAACATTGGAGGGCTTGGACTTTTCTAACCAATATGTCTTCCCTGTTCATATAGGAGGAGAAGAGTTTTATATCACTCAGAGCATTATCAGTACATGGGTTGTAATGTTTGTTTTAATTGTGTTGGCATTATTTGTAAGATTTTCAATTTCTAGATTTAAAGAAATTCCAAAAGGATTTCAAAATGTAATGGAAGCTATAGTTGATATATTTGATTCTTTTACAGTGAGTACAATGGGGGAGAGTAAAAGGAGATTTGCTTCTTTTTATGGAAGTGTATTCTTATTTATTCTCTTTTCTAATTTATGGGGACTTCTTGGAATGAGGCCTCCCACATCGGATTTGGCAACTACTTTCGCATTGGCACTCATGACATTCTTTATGGTGCAATACTATGGTATTAAGACAAAAGGAATCGGAGGGTACCTAAAAGGTTTTTTAGATCCTATGCCGTTTCTTTTGCCTTTGAATGTGATTGGTGAATTGGCAAATCCTGTATCTCTCAGTTTCCGTCTTTTTGGAAATATTGTAGGTGGAGTAATTATTATGGGACTTATTTATGCTGCTCTGCCTGGACTTTTAAAAATAGGAATTCCAGCGGTTTTACATATATATTTTGACTTGTTTTCAGGAGTTCTACAGTCCTTTATTTTTGTTATGCTCAGCATGATCTTTGTATCCGGAGCTATTGAAGAATGAGCTTTTATTTTAGTGAATTCGCTATTTTCTAGCTTATAGAAGGTGGCATTTCAATATATTCATTATAAAAATAACATGTATAAGACATTAAAGGAGGAATTTATAATGGAACAACTTGATGGAAGAGCTTTAATTTTAGCATGTTCTGCAATTGGTGCAGGTCTTGCGATGATAGCAGGGATTGGACCTGGAATTGGACAAGGATATGCAGCTGGTAAAGGTGCAGAAGCTGTAGGCCGTCAACCTGAAGCCCAAGGGGATATTGTTAGAACAATGTTACTGGGAGCTGCAGTAGCAGAAACAACCGGTATTTATGGTTTAGTTGTTGCTATGATTTTATTATTTGCTAATCCTTTAATTACAAGATATCTTAGTATATTAGGGCAATAATCGTGAAGGGGATTTCCCCTTCATTTCATATGAAAGAGTCAATGATACTTCTTGAAGGACAAAGATGGAGAAAGGAGGATTTTTCTCTTGGGCGGAAGTCTTCTCAGTTTTGACAAACAATTTTTATTTAGTTTAGGAGTTCAACTTATAAACACCCTCATACTATTTTTCGTACTTACCAAGCTTCTTTTTAAACCCGTAAGTAACTTTATGCAAAAACGTGCTGAGAGAATTCAAAGTCAGCTGGAACAGGCAAAGGCAGAAGAAGAAAATGCCTTAAAGCTTAAAGCTGAATATGAAAGTAAATTACAAGACATTAAAAAAGAAGCCGATGCTATTTTGAAAGAAGCAAGGGAAAAAGCATTAAAGCAAGAATCCAGTATAATTGAACAGGCAAGAC
>JAAYPH010000155.1 GCA_012519955.1 Candidatus Epulonipiscium sp. | reverse complement strand
GGGGAAATAATGATTATTTATTGCGGCGTTGGAGACTGCATTCACAATGAATGTAATTATTGTGAAACAGAAACAGTTGAAATAAATAAAAATGGGCAATGTATAGCAATGGGCAAGGTCAGACCTGAAGTCATAAAATTTGCAAAACTTATGGAAAAAGTTTTGCGCAGACATGACTATAAGGGCGGTTGGAAAAATTGCACAGGCAATTTTTTACTTGCAAAAATCCAGGAAGAATGCAACGAGCTCACCCGTGCAATGAAGAGTAACTCAAGGAAGGATATAATAGATGAATGCGCCGACCTTGCAAATATCTGTATGATGATAGCGGACATATGGAGCTCACAAAATTAGAAAGGATGGATACTATGGGAAGGTTAGCTGTAAGAGAATTGTACAAACAAATGCAGAGCCAAATAATCCTAGAACTTCAAGACGATGAGATCCCATGCACTGAATGCAAGGGTATGCGATTTATTTATATTGAAAAGGATGGAAAATCGCATTTTGAATACTGCAGACGTTGCTATACCGGAAAATTATACGTTTGCAGACATTGCGGGGAAAAAAACAAAACAAATTACTGTAACTGCAAAGAATCCAGAGAAGAACGAAGTGTGAAATATCGCATGCAAGTAACTCAAAAAGAAATAGAAGCTTTTAAAACTGCAAAAAAAATCCATTACAAAGATTACGATGGTAAATTTATTCTAAAAGATAGTGATTATGTCAAGGACCTCGATGACGTTGCAGAATGGATTAAAGATTTATTAAGAGAAGGAGAAGAGCCTCCAGAGTATCTTTGGGCAACGGAAAAAGAACCATGCTTTTCTATCAATTTATACGATATTATTTACGATAAATGCGAAGACGGATATGAATACATGTATGAGCGTCTCAATACCAGCAGTCCTCTTCTTAAACAGGCGCAAAAACTAATAACACAATGGGAAGAAGAACAGGGCGACAGCTTATGTGTATACCATGAAACATCTAAAGCAGTTATTATTAAAGATTTAGTTGAAGAAATCAGAAAAGAAATTCAATCAGAACAATCCATATAAAGAAAGGAACAAAAAAACATTAAAAGGTGATTAATAATGGAAGAGAATTTTTGCTGTTATCATACCACAACAAAAGACCGTGTGGAATCTATCTTAAAAAATGGGCTCTTACCAAATTCAAAACCTACTTGGTTCACGGAGCCAACGCCGTATGTAATGCTAAGTAAGGAGCCTTGGCTCGATCTGAACGGAGAAGATTCAGTCGTCTTAAAAGTAACTGACCCTGCAATTAAACTGGAATACTTTGATGACCCAGAAGGATTGCGATGGCCATATAAGATTGAGCCACAATATATAACTACATATGACCCTAAAAAGGCAAAGAAAATGTTTAAATTTACAATTAAAGCTGTTCCAACTGTATTTGTTGAATTCCAAGACAAAGAAGTGAATGCAGAAGACCTTTATATTTTTTTAGAATCTTTCCTAAGTGATGATGGGTTAAATAGTTTAGACTTTGAAGGAAGAGATGATATCGCAGATGTGTTAGTCAAGGAAGGTGTTTTATTAACACTAGGCAGCGATAGTTGCCCAAAGTATTACAAAACAAATAAATTTAAAAAGTTTTATGATACCTATATGGATGAATTCTTAAATGAGACTTAGGGAAAGGAGCTGTCTCGTCATGAATGACATAGGCTGGTATTACATTTATTCCAACGACTACGATTTTGCTGTCTTGGAAACAATACATAGTACGCTTGAACACGCCTGGAATAAAGCTAATGATATCGCAGAAC
Source organism: Candidatus Epulonipiscium sp. (assembly GCA_012519955.1). Classification (GTDB taxonomy): domain Bacteria; phylum Bacillota; class Clostridia; order Lachnospirales; family Defluviitaleaceae; genus Defluviitalea; species Defluviitalea saccharophila. Next base: position 42 of record JAAYPH010000155.1, on the reverse strand, counting down.
GTTTAGACGGAATCATCGAACATTTTGATGTCATGGGTCCAT
>JAAYPH010000154.1 GCA_012519955.1 Candidatus Epulonipiscium sp. | reverse complement strand
CCCCCTTTATTTTTTTTGGTTTGGAAGCTCACCCTTCATTGCTTTATCCATCAACTTGCTTGCCAAGGCATGAAACTTTTGATATTCGGAGTTTTCAGGGTCATTATCCCACCCAAGGAATTCCTTTGGGGACTTATTCAATGCAGCATTATAAACATTATGAACATTTTCAATTCGCATTTTATTGAGAGTATCTGTATCCTTTTTGTAAATAGCATGAAGTACTTGCATTGCAAGATTCATGAGCCTTGTGAGAACAAGTACTGCATATCTTAATTCATCTGCCGATGGCATCTTGTTTAATTGGCAATCTTCTATTATTTCGTTTAAATTTCTCATAGTATCCACCCTTCCTAATTTTAGTAGGTATTTCGTCAAGAATTAAGCAACTCAGGATTGTCATGAATATTACCGACCTTCTCTAACTTGGTTAGAGTGCCAATATTGAAGCATGGATAAGATGCGTCATTATCGATGGGACGGTTCACCCAGCCGCCAATATCATTGTTCCAGGTAACAATGAATCTACGGTTCTTTTTGCCTTGCAAAATATCCCCTTTGTAAATTTTCTGGTTACTTTTGTCTTTTGAGCCTGTATATTGGCTGACAGTAGCAGGCATAACCTCAACAAATCCAAATTCATAGTCTATATCCCCCAAACCGCCATGGTTACACGAATAAATGTAATGCTTGTTATTTATAATCAATAAACTGCCATAAACCCATTCATTGCCATCTTTAGATTTGCCTTTGAATTCAATTTCTTGTGTCTCCAACTCTTTTTTAGATGATTCAAGATTTAACACCCTGCTCAACCTCGCTTTCTTGTTTAGTTGTACGTAGGGAAATTAAACTTCCCCGTCTTGGCAATTAGGGCAAATTTCTTCCCATTCGCCATTCCTTTTTTGACTTTTCCACCCATTGTTTTTCTTATATTGAACAGCATCGTTGAATATAAGAAAATATTCATCTGCTTTTTCTCCGCATATGTCGCATATGAGATGAAAAAGGCTGTCGTGCCTGGTTATCATGAGAACCCCCCTTTATTTTATTTTTATCTTTTAGCCATATAAGGAGAATACCCCCACTTCTTAATGAAATGTAAGTGGGGGATGAATCCCTTACTATATGGCCACTAATCCACTCATAAATTTGTATGGAGTTAGTAACTCTACTCTTACAACTTTGCTGTGGTTCTTTAGAGCCACATAAGCTCCTTTGTTTTGAGTTCCTTTTACTGTATAAATATTACCATCTAGCTTAACTAAATCATTCGGCTGATAAAAGTATCTCTTCGTGCGAATACTTCTTCTGCCTTTACTCAATTTCTTACCTCTAAACTTATGCAGGTTTTCTTCGTTTAAGTTTTTATTTCTACACCTTCTGCCATTAAATAAATCTTGTCCTGATACTTTATTACTAGTTCTGATGTCGATATATTTAGCATCGTAGAACTTCTCTAAGCTTCTATTATTTCTTCTTATTTGCTTAAACATTATAGCTTTGGCTCTCTTTTGATTTTCTCCACCAGCTATTACAAATGCATCATTAGCATGGCTTTTATCTAAGCCTAATGCAGTTCTTTTAGACTTTGTTACATATCCATAGCTGTGATTGCAGTTTAATAGATTGACTAATCGCCATCTAACCATACTCATAAATGTTGCTTCTTTGAATCCTTTACTGCTTGGTTTTAATCCCCATAGCTTAGCTCCTTCTAAATGATTAGCTGGAACATGACAAGTAATGCAGGCTGTTAATAAATTAGCTGGTCTATTACTTCTATCTCCCTTCCAAAAGCCTATATGATG
>JAAYPH010000153.1 GCA_012519955.1 Candidatus Epulonipiscium sp. | reverse complement strand
TAGTGATACTACATAAAAAGGAGGATTTAATACAATGATTGCAAAAATAGATAGAGACGGTTGTATCGCTTGCGGAACCTGTCCTGCTATATGTCCTGAAGTATTTCGTATGGCAGATGACGGACTCGCTGAAGTATATGTGGATGAAGTTCCCGAAGAAGCAAAAGATTCTGCTATAGAAGCTCAAGAAGCTTGTCCCGTATCCGTTATTACCGTTGAAGAATAAGCTTAATCCTCGTGACAAGTCACGAGGATTTTTTATTTCCAAAAATAATATATAAGTTCTATAATTCTTTTTTTAAAAATAGAATATAAAAGTCATACAATTATTTAGGGTGGTGAAACCTTGAAAAGATTACTTTTTAGTATCATTTTTATAGGTTTGATTTTATTGATGATATTCCCTAATAACCCTAATATTGCAAGAAACGAAACCTTTGACGATATCCCCTTGGTAACTGTTCATCAGAATGAAATCGTAGACGCCAGTATCGAAAACTATCCCTATCTTAATGCAGAGGGAGGACTTAAGCTTAGCAGAACCTTATATCCCTGGCAAGTCGGAGAAGATGTCATGCGCATTAGAAAGGCTCTTAAAAAAATCGGCTACCAAATCTCCACGAATTCCTATACCTTTGATCAAAACATGAAAAATATCGTTTTTAAATTTCAAAAAGATCATGGATTGAAAGTGGATGGCATTGTAGGAAAAAGTACGGTCAATGCAATCAATAAAATATTGATAGAATCTGGCATGACTGCTCCTTCCATACAAACGGTCGTAACAAAATGCCCTACTAACGGATACTGGATTACCATTAATAAATCTTCCAATACATTAACCTTATTAAAAGGAAAAAATGTTATAGAAAAATTTCCAGTGGCAACAGGGAAGAATCCTAAATTTACACCGGAAGGAAAATGGCGTATTCAAAATAAAGTGGTTAATCCTGCATGGAAGAATATTAAAGGCGGCGTACCGGAAAATCCCTTAGGATATCGCTGGATGGGGCTTAATATATCCGATGGATATGTCTATGGTATTCATGGTACAAACAGCGAATGGAGCATCGGGTATTATATTTCAAAAGGATGTATCAGAATGCAGAATAAAGATGTAGAGAGACTGTTTTCAATTGTCAAAAGCGGAACGCCCGTATGGATCGGCACACAAAATAAACTCAGTCAATGGGGATTTACTGTGAAATAATGAAAAACTATGATATAATATATTCAAAATTTGATTCACTAAGGAGGAGTCTACATGAGCTTTGAATGGAAAGACCGTTACAGCCTTAATATCCCCGAAATCGACGAACAACATCAAAAACTATTTGAAATTGGGTACCGTGCTTATGAACTCGCTATGATTAATGACGGAAGCGATTATTATGACGAAATTATGGCCATCATTGATGAGCTTCTGGATTATGTAGAATATCATTTTGAATTCGAAGAAAGACTGATGGAAAGAAACCTTTACAGCAAATTCGGCACCCACTGCAAGGAACACAATTTCTACATAAGTAAAATAAAGAATATGGCCCATGAAGAAAAAATCGATGATAATCAGCAAGAGGCACTATTAAACATCCTTAATTTTCTCTCCGATTGGATCAGCAATCACATTTTAATAACCGACAGACAATATGTCAATGAATTTAAGGAAAAAGGGTTAATTTAAATAAGGCAGGGAAATCCCTACCTTATTTTAATTTCTTTAAATGTTTCACCCTCTAAATTTTTGATTTTAAACACATCATCCTCTAAAATTCCATAAGAATTAGGATGATTTTCTTTTGGCAGTGAAATGGAACCCGGATTGATTATAAATATATCTCCTGATTTTTCTGCTTTGGGAATATGGGTATGACCGTAAATAAATACATCTCCACTGCTTAATTTAGGAAGATTGGCTTCATTATAAATATGCCCATGACTCAAAAATAATCTTTTTCCATTATAGAAAATCGTAGAATATGTCGACATAATAGGGAAATTAAGGACCATCTCATCTACTTCACTATCACAGTTTCCTCTTACAGCTATAATTTTATCCCCAATACCATTCAATAAAGTGATGACTTCCTGTGGATTATATTCTAAAGGCAGTGGATTTCTTGGACCATGATACAATTCATCTCCCAGGATCACGATATAATCTGCATTTTCCTTTTTAAAAATTTCTAAAGCTTTTTTGGCATAATAAGCTGAACCGTGGATATCTGATACAAAAAACAGTTTCATTATTTTATCCTCCAATAGTACTATTTTTTAAGAGTTTATGCAGAAATTATAAAAAACATCAATATTTATGTCAATGAACATAATGAAACCCCTCTGGTTTCCTCAGAGGGGTTTTAATATCGGTAATTTGATTTTTGGGTACTATTTCTATTTTGCCGTCCTGCCTTTTGATGCGGTATTGATTTAATTCAAACCCCGCCAGCTGGAAGGGATTCAAGGATAAGTCTTCTATAATCGCCACGGTTTCTCCTGTCTTAATATCTTTTCCTTCATTCAGAACAAAATGTTGATATTTTTCACTCCAATAATACACCTGTGGAACATCCCTAGAAGCAACGATTTCAAAATCGCTTCCCTTGGGCATGTTAACACTGTTGGTAATCTTGGATTTGGCATAGGCTTGATGCTCTAAAGTTCTAAGGACAGGATATGGTCCGTTCTCCCACTGTATATCGGTTTTGTCCGTTACTCTAAGCCATTTAGGATTGGTTTTTGGAGGTTGGTCCCACATTTCATTCCAATAGCCTTGATACTCTTCTATTATAGAAAGAACCATTTGGAATTGGTTATTGTTCCATATATAGCCCCGTATGAACGTTCCTTTTTCAAAGGCTCCCAGCATTTGGTCTACGTACTCACGAACAATGACGATGTCTTTCCCTTTCTTATCCATAGGAATGGTCTGAAGGCCTATGATATCAAAAAACGTATCCATGAGTCCCACATATTTATATTCTCCATCTTCCTGTTGATATACTGCAATAATAGACTTTTTAGGTTCCAGTGCTACCGTTAAAATTAATTCCTTTCTTTTATCCCCTAGCAGATCCCCTGTATGGATCTTTAAATCAATTTGGTCCAGCTTATCTTTTAATTGAGTATAACCAGTATTTTCTAAAACCACTTCTAAGATCTTCTTTTTGTTCTCCGGATCGTTAAAATCTTTAATCAACTTCGATTGAATGGTATGATTTTGAGCTTTAGCTATCGTATATAGAGTTCCCGTTATTACTATTAATACACAGAGAGCAAGACATATTTTCTTTATTAAACCTCTCATATTCTTCCTCCATATTGGTATGCTTGATTTATTTATATGAGAGGAATAAGAAAAATATATCCTATTATAATAAATGTATTATCGTTCTAATTTCACTCTTTTGGAAAAGTCTAAATAAAGCTATAATAGATTTGAAAAATATACTTATGAAAAGGAGCATTTCTATGTCCTATGTACGAACTTATTACAAAAACATACTGATGATTTTCTTAGGCACTTTTATTCTTAGCATCCCTATTAATGGCATTCTCGTTCGTTATCATTTGCTTAGCGGAGGCGTTACCGGAATTGCCATGCTTTTGAATCTTCTTTTTAAGTGGGATATGAGTTTGCTTGTTTTGGTTCTAAATATTCCTATTTTCATTATAGGCTATAAATTCATCAACAAAAAATTCATTTGCCTGAGTTTAATTGGCATGCTTTCATTTACAGTTTCCCTTTCTCTAACAAAAAACATACATATACCAACCGACGATATTTTAGTTGCAGTCCTTTTAGGAGGCGTACTAAACGGGCTGGGCTCCGGAATCGTTTTTCGCGGAAGCGGCTCCACCGGCGGCATGGATATCATCTCTAAAATAATGAATAAATTTTTCTCTCTTAGCATGGGTTCGGTTGGATTTGGAATTAATATCATTATCATTCTTCTATCAGGAATCTTTTTTGGTGTCGATTTATCCGTATACACTCTGGCTTTAATGTTTATTTCTTCCCAAACAACCAATTATGTAGTGGACGGATTAAATTATAAAAGAACGATTTCAATTATTACAAATAACCAGGATGAAATATGTGAACACATTATTCACGAAGTAAAAAGAGGGGTAACGATTCTGCATGGAGAAGGTGCTTACACCAAAACCCCAAAAGCGATTATCACTTGTACTGTAGGGATTAGAGAAGTGGCAAAAATTAAAGAAATCGTAAAACAAATAGACCCTAATGCCTTTATGACCATAACAGAAACCGCTCAGGTATTTGGTTCTGGCTTTTTACGTTTAAATAAAATGGACTAAAATAAAAAACTCCCCAGGGAGTTTTTTATTTTACAATTGGAGGAAGTCCAATTTTCTTTTGAACTTTTCTTAAAGTCTTATTGGCAATATAAGATGCTTTTTCTGCATTATTTTTAATGATTCCGTCTATATATTGCTTATCTTTTTCCAATTCATAGAATCTGTTTTGGAGAGGTCTTAAGGCTTCTATAATCACTTCTGCTACCTTTAGTTTAAACTCCCCATAGCCTAAGGATGAAAATCTCTCCACTGCCTGTTCTATAGATTCCTCTGTAATACTGCAATAAATATCCAGAAGGTTTTTTATTCCCGGCTGTTTATCGGTATATTGAATTTTGGCTTCTGAATCCGTTACAGCTCTCTTTAATTTTCTTACAATGGTATCGGGAGAATCTAATAGAGCAATAAATGCATTTTCGTTCTCATCGGATTTTGACATCTTCTTAGTAGGCTCCTGCAGGCTCATAATCCTTGCCCCTACTTTAGGGAAGTATCCTTCTGGAACAGTAAAGGTATCCCCATATAAATTATTGAATCGAATGGCAATATCCCTTGCAATTTCTAAATGCTGGCTTTGATCGTTTCCAACAGGCACTAAATCCGCCTGATACAATAAAATATCCGCCGCCATCAGTACCGGATATGTAAATAGTCCGGCATTAATGTTTTCCTTATGCTTTTGGGATTTTTCCTTAAACTGAGTCATACGGTTTAATTCGCCCATATAAGTAAAGCAATTAAGAATCCATGCCAATTCTGCATGGGCAGACACATGGGATTGATAATAAATAATATTTTTCTCAGGATCCAGCCCTGCCGCAATATACTGCATCAAAACTTCTCTCGATCTTTTTCTAAGTTCAGCAGGATTTTGACGTACGGTTAAGGCATGGAGGTCTACAATACAAAACAAGCAATTGTATTCATCTTGCAATTTCGTCCAGTTCTTTAAAGCTCCTAAATAATTTCCTAAAGTAATATTTCCTGAAGGCTGCATACCACTAAATATAACCTTCTTTTTTTCTGTTTGTATATCTGCTGTCATATCGTGTTCACCTCTTTTAGTAGTGTTAAAAACTCACTTTTATTAGTATATAATTTTCACCGGAAAACTGCAAGGGAGAATCCTTTGAAACACCGACAAAATCCAATACGCGAGGACTCATTATTCCCGAAGGTTTTTTATTACATAGGAAATCCGAAGTAATTTCCTAGGTAATAAAAACAGGGGTGGACATCGCCCCCCCCTGCTGCACATAAGAAAATCTATTCAATTTTTTACTCAGAAAGTGTTACTCTGCTTAAGCCTACACGGGCGATAATTTGATACAGTAAAATTGTAAAAATCACATTTCCGATGGATGCCGGAATAACTACTGCCATAAATAACGCTCCAAAACTTGCTCCGCCGGGAAGTCCTACTAAAAGATAAGCACTGCCTAAAAATACTGTTCCACTGATGAGTGTTCCTATAAATCCTATAAGTCCCATTTTAATGGTTTGAGGAATGGAGATCTTACTTAATCCATAAATCAATAATCCAACAACAATACCTGTAATACACTTATCAATAATATTAGGAATTTGACCTCCAGGGAAAGTAGTTGTTAACGCTGAGATCAATCCACAGGCAATAGATGTTGCAGCCACATTCGTTGCGTTAAAATTAATAAAAATTGCTAAAAACATCATGGATAATAAGAAGTCCGGTTTCATACCTGCAAAAATTCCTGGAACAATGTAGTGTAAAATCGCCCCGATTGCCAATAAAATTGCCGACATAGTTAATTGTTTTACCTTCATAATAAATACCCCTTTCATTTTTATTGTTTGAATTTCTCATAAGTAGCGTATCAGCTACTTTACTTTTCGAGTTCATGTCTTTTTATTGTATAGGAAATTCAGAGGAATTTCCTATGTAATAAAAAAAGCACTTCATCCCTAGATAAGGGACGAAATGCTATTATTCCGCGGTACCACCCAAATTAGATAGATAAACCTATCTCGCTCAAACAGATACGGAGACGAACTCGATATCCTGCTTCTGTAACGGTAAGCATCCGGCGCCCAATACTTTCACAAAGATTTCATGGTGCTTCTCATGGAACCATTCAATATATCCCTCTATATCGGACCTCACACCACCGCCGACTCGCTGAATAGAATCGATATATTTACTCTTTCCAATCATTGAATTTCAATATTTATTGTTGAAGTAATTATAATATACTTTTTTGAATTATGCAATAGTTTTTTTAATTTCTTATATTGTAATTTGTTGGGTTTTATTTTTCTTTCTTTTCCCTCTTAACTTCACGGATATATCATCAAACAATGTATAGTTAAGAGGAATAACAACTAAGGTGAGGACTGTAGACAAGGATAATCCTCCTATAACAGCTGTAGCCAGAGGAGCCATGGTTTCTCCCCCTTCACCAATTCCTAATGCCATAGGAATCATACCCAGAACAGTTGTAAGGGTTGTCATCAGAATAGGACGAAGTCTTGTCGGACCAGCCTCTAAAATAGCTTCTGTTCTGTTATATCCTCTTTGACGAAGCTGAATAATATAGTCAATCAATACAATCGCATTATTAACAACAATACCTACCAGCATAATTAATCCTATAAAGGACGGCATGCTTAAGGTTCTGCCCGTTACAAACAATGCAAGAATCGCTCCTGTTAACGCCAGGGGTACAGAAAACATAATTGTGAATGGATGGAGGAAGGATTCGAATTGCGCTGCCAAAACCATATATACGAGCAGAATTGCTAATAACAACGCCAATCCAAGACTTGCAAAGGACTCCATCATTTCTTCTACTTCTCCCGCAAATTCATAACTATATCCTTCAGGCATAGGATAGCTTTGTAGTTTTTGTTCAATAGCCGTCTTAGCCGTATTCATATCTACCCCAAAAAGAGATGAGTTGACGGTTACAACTCTCTTTTGGTTATCTCTGGCGATACTGGTAGGGCTTTGACTAATTGAAATATCTGCTACCTCGGACAAAGGAACATTCACTCCCATAGGAGATGTAATGGCAATATTTCTAATATCCTTTAAGTACTCTGATTTTGATGTATCGTATACCATCCTTACATCAATTTCCGTTCCGTCTACCTTATACTTTGTTGTCACAGAACCTTGTACGGCAGTTTTTAAGGTGTTCGATATGGTTGCCATATTAAGTCCATACAAGGATGCTTTATTTCTGTTAATCGTAATTTGAGCTTCTGGAATTCCGTCCTCAATAGAGCTTGTTACCTCTCTTGTTCCCTCTACACTTTCTACAAGAGATACAACGTCATTGGCGATGAGTTCTAACTGTTCTAAATCGTCTCCTGCAATTTGTATAGAAATCGGACTTCCTCCCCCTCCCATCATCATAGAACTGCTTCCTGTAACAGAGAATTCTGCTCCCGGAATATCAGAAACCAGGTTTCTTACTTCATCTGCAATTTCATCTACAGAACGTTTTCTTTCTTTGACGGAGCCTATATTCACTGTCAATGTGGCACGGTTAGAAGAGGTCCCCGTACTGATCATGCTGCCTCCTCCGCCTATATTCACAAAAACTTCCTGTATTTCTTCTATACTCTCTAATCTTGCTTGAACCTGCTCCACCACTTCAAAGGTTTCTTCTATAACTGTACCTTTTGGAAGGGTTATACTGATACTAAAACTTCCTTCGTCAGAAGCGGGGAAAAATTCCATTCCAACCAGACCAAATGCAGGAATTAATAAAGTTCCTATAAAAACGCCTATCGTAATCAAAGCTGCCTTCACCCTATGGTGTATGGTCCAGTGAAGTACTCTTCTGTATCCCTTATCTACCTTATCCAGTACTGCGCTCCATTTATCAAATATTTTGGTTGTTATTTTTCTTCTTTTAATTTCATCTACTTTTTCAACCTTTAAAATCTTAGATGCCATCATAGGCACCAGTGTTACTGCAACTACCAAAGAAGCCGTTAAAGAATAGGTTACCGTTAATGCCATCTCTTTAAACATTTTTGCAGCGATTCCCTCAACAAACACTATAGGCAGGAATACGGCAATGGTTGTAAGGGTAGAAGCCAGAACCGCCATTCCCACTTCTGTAGTTCCCTCATCAGCTGCGTCAATTCGACTTGCTCCTTTTTCCCTATGTCTATAGATGTTTTCCAAAACAACAATAGCATTATCTACCAGCATTCCAACTCCTAGAGCTAAACCGCCTAAGGAAACCATATTAAGAGTAAGTCCGCTAAAATACATAAGAGCAAAGGTCGTAATAATAGATACGGGAATTGCTGTGCCAACAATAAATGTACTTCTTATATTTCTTAAGAAAATAAATAATATGAATACCGCCAATATTCCACCTAAAATAGCAGTAGATGCAACATTTCCAATGGATGAATTAATAAATTCTGCACTGTCGTAAATTGTTGTGATCTCAATATCCTTTAATTCAGTTCTTAATTGATCCAATACTTTATTAATCTGTTTTGACACCTGTACTGTATTTGCTGTGGATTGTTTTTGAATAGATAAACTAATACTGGACTGACCATTTATATATGCATAAGAAGTCATTTCTTTAAATACTTCTTCAACTTCTGCGATATCTCTTAAATATATTACGCCTCCGGGAGTCGTAATAGGAAGATTTCTAATTTCCTCGATACTGTTAAATTCTCCTACAGCACGCAGGGTAAGGGTACTGGTTCCCTGCTTCACTTCCCCTGCAGGAAGGTTTAAGTTTTCTGCTGCTATGGATTGTGCTACTGTACTGGGGACTATATTATAGCCTTTTAGTTTATCTGGAAGTAAAGTAATGCGTATTTCCTTTGCTTTTCCTCCTGTTACGCTTACAGAAGCAACCCCTTCTATTCTTTCAATTTTACCGGTTATTTCGTCGTCTACTATCTGTTTTAATTTAACCAAATCTTCATTTCCACTAACCCCTATTTCCATGACTGGCATCATATTGGGATCAAGTGCCATTACCAAGGGATCTTCTGCATCCTCCGGTAAAAAGTCTTTAATCATGTCAATCTTTTCTCTCATATTAAGCATCGCCACATCCATATCGGTTCCATCATTAAACTCCACAAAAATCATTGAGGAACCATTGGAAGACGTGGATGTTATGTTCTTTAAATTGCTTACTGTGCCTACCATAGATTCTAAGGGCTTGGTAATTAACGATTCTATTTCCTGAGGCCCTGCCCCATTATAAGATGTCATGACCAATGCATAAGGAAGTTCAAAGCTTGGCAATAAATCTACCGGTAACCTTCCAATAGATACTATCCCCAGCAGTATAACAATAAACACTACCATGACAGTGGTAACAGGACGCTGTATTGATACTTTTGAAAGCTTCATGGCTATTTTCCTCCCATCCTAATTCTCTGTAATCTGGACTTTACCACCATCTTCAAGATAATTTTGTCCTTTTATAACAAGTTGCACTCCTTCATTTAATCCTTCTAAAATTTCTGCTTCTTTTCCATTATCAAGGCCTAATTTTACCGCTAATTTTTTAGCTCTGTCTCCTTCAACAATATAAACATAATGCACATCCCCTTCAGTTAATACAGCTTCTCTGGGAACTATAACTGCATCTTTTACTGTGTCCGCTGAAAATTCCACTTCTGCAAACATACCGGGTTTGAGTAGCCCTTCCTTATTAGGAATTTCTATTTTTACAGGGTATGTAAAAGTTCTTTCATCCGCTGCAGGGCTTATGGCATGAATCGTTCCTTCAAAGGGTTTATCAAAAGCAGAACTTACATGTACTGTTACCTTCTGACCTTTTTCAATTTTATTAATGAGCTGCTCAGAAACATTCACTTCTACAGATACCGTATCCATTTGTATAATCGTAAAAGGTGCAACGGCTCCACTTACCATTTCTCCTGGATCAATGGTACGGCTGCTTACAATACCGTCAATAGGACTTTTAACTGCTGTATCTTTTAAACTTTCATAGGCGTTAGCCAATTGAACTTCTAAACCTTCTTTTGTAGCAGCTGCCTGAGTCAATTGGCTTTCTGCTCTTTCAATGCTTTCTTTTGAAAGACTATTGATAAACAAATCATAGGCATCTTTTGCAGAATTGTATCCGATAGAAGCTGTTTCATAAGCTGTTTTCATCTGATCCAATTGCTGTTTGGAGGCTGAACCTATTTCATATAAGGTTTTCATATCTTCATAAGCCTTTTTAGCATCCTGTAATTGAATTTCAGCCATTTTTAAAGAGGATTCCAACTGGCTTTTTTGCTGTTCCTTCTGACTTCCTTTTGCACTGTTAAGGCCGATTTTACTCATATTCACCGTCGCCTCAGCAGATTTTATTTGGGCTTCCAGACTTCTTATGGTATTTTGAATATCTTTTTCATCTAAGGTGAATAATACGTCTCCAGCTTTAACGACGTCTCCAATGTCAAAATTCACTTCTTTTACTTTGCCTACAATTTTGCTTGTAACGGTAATCTGTTGCTTGGGATTGATTTTACCCCCATATGTAAAGGTATTAGAAATTTGTCCTTTTGAAACCTGTTCTACTTTGACAGGTGTTGATTTTTCTTCTACCTCGTTCATCGCTTCTTGGTTGGTTTGGCCACAGCCAACAGTCAACATCCCTAAAGCAAGTACGATAGGGATTAATCTTTTCATCTTCATTGATACATCCTCCTTATTAAACTAGTTTTATTGAATTGAACTGCCAAAAATGGCATTTAATTTTTCTAAGCCTTCTTCAAAATCCTTTTGCTTTTTTTCATCCAGATTAGAATAGAACTCTCCAAAAACCTTAATAATTCTTTCATAGGCTTCAATAAGTACCGACATGCCTTTTTGAGTTAAAGATATGTATGTCTTTCTTCTGTCTTCCTCCTCTGAAGGATATGTTCTTTGCAGATAGCCTTCTTTAACCAATTTAGAGACAACAATGGACAGGCTGCTGCTGCTTACATTGAGCTCCTTCTCTAAATCCGATATTGTACAGCATTGAAATTCATGTACAACGATCAAGATACTAAATTGCCTTCCTGTAAGATCACAATCGCCCTTTCCGTTAATATTGAATTCTTTTAAATAGTTGTCATGAAGCCAGCGTTTTAAACTCATTGTGAATTTCAAAAATTGATGACTGATCTCGTTTACCTTTTTCTCTTCCATAAATCCCACCTAATATATTTATAATAAAATAGTTTTATACTAAACCTATTTTATTATAAACATTCTCCGATTTCAATGGAATTCCTAAAATTTGAGGGAAAACTACTCAACTATAACATACGAAATAGATTTTTAAAAGTTTTATTTTATGAAAAATATCCCATTATTTTTTCATTGCGAATTCAATGTATATGTTCCATAATATAAAGAAATGAATATACTACCATTATTTTTTATTGATACGATAAAATAAGGAGGAATTGCATTGAAAAAAATTACGAGTTTTACCGTCGATCATAATAAGCTTCTTAGGGGAATCTTTGTTTCCAGAAAAGATCCTGCAGGAAGTGAAATATTAACGACTTTTGATATAAGAATGAAAGAACCCAATCGCGAACCCGTATTAAATACGGCTGAAATTCATACCATGGAACATCTGGGAGCTACTTTCCTTAGAAACCATCCGAATTATGCCGAGAAGATCATTTACTTCGGTCCCATGGGATGTAGAACCGGCTTCTATCTTATCCTTCATGGGGATTTCTCTTCTGAAGAGGTCCTTCCTTTAATCACAGAAATGTTTGAATTTATGTCTACTTTCGAAGGAAATGTTCCCGGTGCTTCTGCTGTGGAATGTGGGAACTATTTGGATATGAATCTTCCTATGGCGAAATATGAATCTAAAAAGTTCTTAGATGAAGTCCTAAAAAATATTAAAAAGGAAAATCTCAATTATCCTGGATAAATCTATAACAATTATCTCCACACATAAGTATGCTTTAAATGGATAAACTATTTAACGATAACAGAGGTAAGGAGAATCTATATGATTACATTTCCTAATCCATCTTTTCGTAAATATAGTTATCCTAAAAATCAAAGTTTACGACTAAGTGCAATCCGTTCATTATCTCCTCGAAAATATATTGTATATGATTATATCGAAGAATATACCTATTATTTGAATGAAAATCTCGCTCACTCATCAAAATAAAAATCCCTCATCGGGGATTTTTATTTTTTATTGTCCTAATTTCTTTGAAATAAGTCTTTGAAGTTCTGATGCCTGCATACCTTCATTTTCGGCAAATCGTTTAAAGCAATCACTGATTTCTTCATCTTCTACTATTTGAGAATAGTTCTGAAAATCCCGTACCCTTTCCTGAGTATCTAACAATGCCTTTTTTAAATAATCCTGGGTAGTCAGTTCCATTATTCCACCTCCATAATCTATGTTTCTTGTACTTAGTATAGATCATTTTGATGAGGTTATACTGTTTTATTGACTTCCATAATTTTCATAGAGGACTTTTGCTAAATAGTATAGTATTCTTATTATATATGTATAAATTAAGACTTCTTCGGAGGAAAATTCTATGCGACTTGCCCTAAAAAAACGGTTATTATTGGGATTTTTTATCATCTGCTGCCTTTTCGCGATTCCTTTGAGCATTTTTGCTCCTACGGAAATAATGGATACTTTTGCTTCCTCTGATTCTATTAAAATTATTTCTTATAATATCCACTATGGAATGAGTCTAAAAAAACAGCCTGCCTTAGATCAGATATTATCTTTTCTAAAATCCTCCGATAGCGATATTATTTTTCTTCAGGAAGTAGATCGTAAAACGTTTCGTTCTTATTTTCAAAATCAACCGGAATATATCGCAAAAAAGCTCTCGATGGATTATATGTATACTCCTACTCAAAACATGATTGCAGGGCAAACCGGAAATATGATTCTCAGTCGTTATCCTATTGTAGCTTCTGAAGAATACACGCTTTCCTTTGATAAATATCCAAGAAAGCTACAAAAAGCTGTTATTCAGGCTCCTTCCGGAGATTTAGCTGTTTTTAATACCCATTTAGATTTATCCAGATCGATTCGCAAAGAGCAAATAGATGAAATTCTAAAGATATTAGAAGAAACCAAAGAACCTTTCGTTCTTGCAGGAGATATGAATGCCCCCGATCCATCGGAATTATATAAATTATCTTCTTTAGCCATTGATACGGGAAAAGCTATGAAAAAAGAAACTCTCCCTACTTTCATCAATAAAAAATATATATCCCGTATTGACTATATATTTACTTCTAAAAATATCTCCCTTCAATCCTATGAAGTGCCAACTCTCAACCTTTCTGATCATGAACCGGTTATCATAGAAATTCAATAGTATAGCTTATATGCCGCATGAAAATAATAATACTATTAAAAAATGTATACATTGGTGAGTGATATGAAATCTTTCTTAGCTTACTTATCATACTTATGGAAGAACTGGGATATATCCTCTCGTTTATTTTTTGTTTTCAGTGTATTGTTTTTAATTGGTTTTTTTCTCATCAAATATAATATTGAACCATTTTATATTCAAGTGATATGGTTTATAGGTTTTGGAGGAATTTTCCTAACGATTAGTTTTATCTCTTTCTTCGCAGGCTTTTTAATCAATGTCTTGCTGCTTTTACTGCTTCCCTTTATATTAACCCAAACAAATTTGATTTTTTCAGATCAATCCCGTACTTCTATTACTCTTTTAATCATCAGCTATTTTTTCTTAATTACGATTGTTGACCTTCTGATTATGGCATACCATATTTCCGATAGAGTTTTTTTGCATACTTTATTTTTATTGATTCAATATCTTATATTACTCTCTTCCATCCTTTTAACTTTTGCTATCTTATATGCATATCTTGGGAATATTTCCAATGAAGGCATAAAGACCAGTGACCGAATCATACAAAATTGGGATGCTCTTTATTTTAGCGCAACAACTTTTTTCACCATCGGGTTTGGAGATATTATTCCTCATTCTTATTCTTCTATAACCAAAAGCATTATCATTGTTCAGGCAATGATAAGTCATCTGGTCACTACGATACTTTGGCCCATCATTATAATCTTTACAACAAGATCATTCAATAAATAAAGATGCCTGCTCATCCCCATTTAAAAATACGGGTGAACAGGCACCAATTTTTTATCCTCTTAATTGTGCTCCTAAAGTCGTTTCTAAACCGTTTAAGATTTTCTTCATTGCTTTATTCACTTCGTCTTCTGTTAAGGTACGATCGGAAGCCCTAAAGGTAATGGAGTAGGCAACGGATTTATAGCCTTCTTGAATTTGTTTGCCTTTGTAGACATCAAATAAGCTGTAGGATTCTAATATCTTGCCCCCTCTTTGTTTGATCACATTTTCAATATCTTTTACGAGCACTTCGTCTTTAACCAGCATAGCAATATCTCTGGATACTGCAGGATATTTTGGCAGAGGCTTATACTCTCTTTCGAGCTGTGCTTCTTCCAATATAGCAGGTATATCAATAACCCCTACATATACCCTAGTATCTATATCATAGTTGGCTGCTACATTTGGATGAAGTTCTCCGATATATCCTATTTCTTTATCTCCAATGGATATGGATGCACAACGGCCGGGATGCATCCAAGCCAAATCTTGTTTTAAATTGTACTCTACCTTTGCATCCATTCCTAATTTCTCAAATAATACTTCTGCAGTTCCTTTTAAATCATAGAAATCTACTTTGCCATACATTCCTATGGTTAGCTTTGCCCTTTCATCCGGTAATTCCGTCAATGGAAGGGATTTTGGAATATACACTTTTCCGATTTCATAGAGATACGCTTCTTCGTTTCTTCTATTATAATTGGTGGATAAAGAAGTCAGCATTCCGTTTAAGGTCTGGGTTCTCATCACACTAAAGTCTTCCCCTAAAGGATTGGATATAGTAATCACTTTACGGAGTTCATCATCCTGTGGAATATTAAGCTTATCGAATACCTTAGGACTTTCAAAGGAGTAATTCATGATTTCATAAAAACCTTGGCTTTCCATAACTTCTTTAACGGTATATTCCATCTTTTGGCTGTAGGATTTCTTTCCTACGGTTGGCGTTCCAGTTTCTAATGTAGTCTCAATCTTATCATAGCCATATAATCTTGCCACTTCCTCTGCCAGGTCAGCGTTTCCTTCTATATCCGGACGGAAGGTAGGTATGGTTACGGTTTTAGCTTCTTTGTCTACTTTAAATTCCAGACGGCTTAAGTATCCTATGATTTCGTCTTCGGAGAAGGAAGTTCCAAGAAGTCCGTTGATTTTTTCTACGGAATAAGGAATGGTCTTTGGTTCTCTTTTTCCGGGATATACATCAATAATACCACTCACTACTTCCCCTGCTCCTAATTCTTCTACCAATTGTGCCGCTCTGTTTAAAGCATCCAGTACATTTTCAGGATCTAAGCCTTTGGAGAATTTTACGGATGCATCGGTTCTAAGGCCTAATTTCTTCGCTGTAATTCTTACATTCGCTCCATTAAAATTAGCGGATTCAAAGAGAATATCCGTTGTTTCTTCTGTGATTTTGGATTCTTCTCCTCCCATAACTCCGGCGATGGCTAAAGGTTGTTCTCCATCGGTAATTAAAAGCATGGATTCATCCAAATCTCTTTCTTCGCCATCAAGGGTCATGGTTTTTTCTCCGGGTTTAGCATTGCGAACCACGATTTTTTTCTTATCTAACTTTGCAAGGTCAAAAGCATGCATGGGCTGACCCATTTCCAACATAATATAGTTGGTAATGTCTACAATATTATTAATCGGTCTAACCCCGGATGCAATAAGGCGCTGTCTCATCCATTTTGGAGAGGGTCCGATTTTTACATTTTTAATCACCCTTGCAGCGTATCTTGGGCAGAGTTCCTTATTCTCAATTTCTATAGAGATATAATCGGAAACATTTCCTCCGCTTTCTTTAACAGAAATCTGAGGATAGTTAAAAGGCAAATTAAAGGTCGCAGCTGCTTCTCTTGCAATCCCTATTACACTAAAGCAATCAGGGCGATTGGAAGTTACTTCATATTCTACGACAGTATCGTTAAGACCAAAAATCTCTTTTACGTCTTTTCCTAAAGGCTGTTCTTCTCCAAAAATATATATTCCGTCTTCTGGAGCTTCCGGATAGTCCTGAGGCTCAAATCCTAACTCCTGAATAGAACACATCATCCCCTGGGATTCTACTCCTCGAAGTTTTCCGGTTTTAATTTTAATGCCTCCGGGTAAAGTTGCACCGTTAAGGGCAACAGGAATATAATCTCCAACAGAAATATTTTTAGCTCCTGTTACAACCTGAATCACTTCTTGCCCAACATCCACCTTTGTAACCACTAATTTATCTGCATCGGGATGCTGCTCTACGGATAAAATCTTTCCTACCACTACATTGGTAATTTCTTTTCCCTGTTCTTCATAGGTTTCTACCTTAGAACCGGACATCGTCATAGCATCAACATAAGTTTTTATATCACAATCAATTGGCGTATAATCCTTAAGCCAAGACATAGGTATATTCATATCCATACTCCTTGTATAATAAATTTAGGTTAATAAAGGCAACCTATAATCCTTTATTTACTGAAAGATTATACATAAAAGTGTATAATCAAATTATTAGATAGAGTGATGTCGTACTCTCCTTGAGGTAAGAC
>JAAYPH010000152.1 GCA_012519955.1 Candidatus Epulonipiscium sp. | reverse complement strand
TCTTCCATAAGAGTATTCTTTAATGACAGAGAAGCAGATCATGTTGCAGTGAAACAGGATAAGAAAGGCAATACCTACCTGGAAGTTCGTCTTCCCAGAAGCAGAAAACTTAAACCGGGATTATACAATATCATCATCCAAAACGACGATGACCATACAGTAACAACCTACGGAACCCTTAGTGTGCTTTCTAAGGGAGAACATATCCCCACAGAAGAATATAAGGTAAAAAACGAAGACGTTGCAGGGGATGTTTTATCCGATATTCATGTAAGCAGTGATACCCTCTATTTAAGAAGCAGCTATAGGGATCGTGCCAGAGTGGAATTAAATTTGGACGAACTAATGGGAGAAGAGGTGTGGACTAGAAGGATTAACTACAGAGGAAACGAAGGCGATTCTATTGGAGAACTCATCACCAAATCAAAATACGGAGATATAAGTATTTACGACTTAACTCTGGATCGATACGGAGACGGAAGAGAAATTAATCTTTCTATAGGAAGATTGGAACCTGTAGCAATGGAAGGGGCAAAAAGCAAGCTTAAGGACAGGACCGTAAGATCAGATTTTATAGAAGTAAAAGCAGAAAACTGTACATGGGATGAAATCTATCTGTCCATTCCATATAAAAACAGCAGCGGTGATGCTTTAGCCATATACAGATATGATACCATAAGAAGAACCTGGACAAGAGAAAACAGTTATGTAGATAAAGTCAATCAAAGGGTAAATGCAACGACGAATAAGGCAGGGATATTCGTTATAATAGAACAATAAAAAGTAGGGGAGCAGCTCCCTACTTTATTAAGGGGATGATGACATGAATAAAATATTCAATAAATTTCTGGCGCGACTCATGATTTTCATCATGAGCATAAGCCTTTTACCGACAGAGGTAATATATGCCTTTGACCAAGAAAAATTCGCCATTACTAATATTACTATAGGTAAAACTTTTGACAGAAACCGTATTCTTCAAAATATGTATATTACGATAACAGGAAAACACTTAAAGGATGCAAAAGTAGGCATCATGACCTATAGCCAAGGTTATGTGTCTTTAGGAAATCCAAAGGTGAATTCCGACGGGATTTTGCAATTTGAGCTTAAAGAAGAACAATTAGGAGAATCTCTTTCTATAGAGGGTATTACAATTCCAATTAATGAAGCAAATATGCCCAACTTAACGGAAATTACAAGAAAAGTAAAGATAGGAACAGATAATTTACTCATCAAAGGAACACGATTAAAAAATGTCAACGACCCGGCTTTAAACGTAGAAGCAAAGTATGGGCGGGGCAATTCATATACCATCCTCGATAAGAGTAAATTTAATAACGATACAGAAGTAACGATTCCAACTCCTACAGGAGAGCTGGGAATTCAAGAATTCGTTTTTACCAGTAAAGCAAAAATTGAAGATATTGATTTTAATGCAGAGAATTTAGATAAAGATGTAGAGATACAAATTAACTATACTTACAAAGATCAGTTTCGTTTTGTAAAGGACTTAGAAATTGATCTTGAAGAACTTGAGATGTTTCCCAATAGAGGAGAACCGGGAGATATTCTCTATTTTACGGCGAAGAAATTAGATGAATACGATGTATTCTTCTTAAAAAGCTTAGATGGAACTGACCCTTATACCAATTTAAATAAGGGACTCAATCCGACTTATCAAGCAAAGACTTCTTCAGATGGTAAGGATACTCTTACGGTGAAAGTACCGAATCTTCCTGTAGGAGAATACTATGTGGTCATAACCAATAAGATATCCGCAGGAAAAGATCCTATGCAGGAAGTGACGGGAGAAACAATACTGGAGGATAAGTTTACGATTATTGATGGAAAAAATAAGGCGACTATTATCAGTGTTCTGCCTAATAAAGGTGCGGATACAGGAGAGATTACTACTATTTCCGGTCAGTTTATAGGAAGCTTAAATATACCTGAATTTATTCGTAGCAGTTCAACACCGGCAGATGTAAAAGAATCTTCAGCGGACCCTAATGCCATAGAAGTAAATTATGGTCCCGGAACCTACGGTATCGGTAACAGTAAGGTAGACATTGAATCGGCGGTACGGACCATTCGTGTCATCATAGGAAACAAGGCTTCCTTTGTAAAAGACAAGGATGGAAATTACGAAGTCTCCTTTAATAATGATTTAGATCGATTAACCGTTAGAGCACCTCAGATTTCCGATGCCGAAACCAATCCTGTAAAAGACGTAGTAATCGAAACAGAAACCGTCTTAACAAAAGAAGATGGCAGTACTATTACCTTCAAAGAAAGAGCAGTAAAAGAAAAGGGATACACATTTATTGCAAGTAAAGTATCCCCTGAAATTACAGACGCCGTTCCAAGGCAAATTCAAGTAGTGAATAATGGTGGAGCATTTCAGATTCCCAGTGATAGGTACATGGCAATATATGGGAAGAACTTTATGATTCATAAATATACCGATGAAAATGGAAGAGAGATTGTTCGATATCCTGTTGTTGACTTAGGCTCTTTAAAAATTGATAAGAACAATCCCCCTGAAGACTTTGCAGATCCCAGTGCAAGCCTTAAAGGAAGATCAGACGTTTTCTTAAAGGTATTTGATGCCAACGGAAGAGAATTAGATGGTTCCAGCGGCAGTGAAATAGGTACAAAAATATTGATCAGATTAGAAGAAGGAACACCTCCGGCAGGAGTAACTTTAGGAAAAGCTCCTTTAAAAGTAACCAATCCTATGAGAAATTCTACAGGAGAAGGGCTGAGTACACAAATTGCCGATTATATTGAATTTGTGAATCCAGATACTTCAAAGTATCCTATTATTCAAAATGTAACGCCTAATGTCGTAGCCGTAGAGGGTGGCGAAGAGATTATCGTTACAGGAAGCAATTTTACCGATGGTGTTAGGGTATTTATAGACGGAGCAGAAGTAAAATCTATTAAAAGAGAAGCAGACGGAAAAACGATTACCTTTAAAGCACCTCCGGGACGAGAAGGTCAGACTCAGTTGCAGGTGATGAATATCGAAGGGGCAATAGATATTTATCCCTTTACCTATGTAAAAACCTTTACAGACCCTAAGATTACCTCTATACAGCCAAGACAGGGGAATACGGGAACATTGGTTGTAGTTAAGGGAGATAACTTCTTAAAGCCGGACCCAACTGGGGGAAAAGATGCAATTTACCGTTTAATAGGAACACGAATTTTACTTGAAGGACAAGAGATAAATTCTTATAATATCAATACTGCTACAAAAGAAATAGAGCTTCGTGATTTTACAAATCCAAGCAAACCATTATTTTCAATACAGAATAAAGCAATAGAAACTGCCAGTTATTATCACAGCATTTTATTAGAAGAATATGGTGGGCAATATTATACCGTTGATTTAGACCCATCGGGGGTTCCTATTATTTCCGATGGCCTCGGCAATGATTATAAGGTACAAGTTAATGCAGACGGTACAGGCCTTCAGGCAAGCAAGGTAGGAGGAGGTCTATATGTCCTAAAGGTTAACGGAGGAACAATTACCATTGAACAAGATGATGATACTCCTATCCTTACCTTTAAAATGGTTACTCCTTTCTTAATAAAGGATAACGAGATTGTTGGAGACAATGTAAGAGTAATAGATAAAAATACGATTTACTTTACTGTACCGATTCTGGATTTTCCTGATGGCTGGTATGATGTAACAGTTCAAAATCCGGATACGAAGAAAGCTACCAAAAAGGACCAGGAAGGCTTTTACTATTATTCACAGCCTCAAAGCAGACCTGAAATCCATAAAATCATTCCTTCTGAAGGAAGCGTTGCGGGAAATAATGTGATTACCATTGAGGGTAAAAACTTTTTAGAAACTGGAGATAAAAAAGCAAAGGTATTCATAAACGGTGTAGAGGTTGACCCTTCCAAGGTTCAAATTTCTACTGCAGGAAATTCTATAACCGTTGTTGTTCCGCCTTATCCTGGGGATTTATTTGCGGATAAAGGGGTTGGACGATGGACTGTTCCTGTTGTTGTGATTAATCCCGATGGAGGAAGTGTTTCCGTAGAAAAAGGTTATACTTATGTTGTTCCAAGAAGCCATCCGGAAATTACAAGAATACTTCCTGCATCAGGAACTGCAGCAGGAGGAAATATAGTAGAAATCTTCGGAAATGACTTTAGATTTTCTGAACCTTATGAAGATCTCAATAAAAATCAGAAATGGGATGAAGGAGAACCTTTCACAGACCTGAATGGTAACGGGGTTCAGGATGATTCCTTTGACCTTGAAGACGCTAAAAAGCCTCTTAATCCGCCTTTGTATCCTTATGAATATTATTATGATTCACCCTTTCTTCCTAATGTGTACTTTGGCATGGGAAGGGCAATGATTGTAGAATTTAGCAGTACTTATTTAAAAGTGATTACTCCAAAAGGTGCAAAAGGAACAGTAGCGGTATATGTGGAAAACAACGATGCAGGAAGATCCAATAGTGTATCCTACACTTACCAAGGCTCTAATCCTAAAATCACCAAGGTATCCCCTAATGCAGGAGACAGGGCAGGGAACGTCAATATAGGTATTTATGGTTCGGATTTTAGACAGTCTCCTATAAAAATCTATAAATCCACCTCAGAAAAAGAAAGCTACAATATGGCACTGGTACAGTTTGGAGATAACACCAATAAAAATATTCCAAGAGAGCAGCCTAATGCAGGACTTATAAACCAGGGAAATGCCCAGGTTTCTTTAGAGAAGGATTTTATTGCTATATATAGAGCTAGGGATACTCATGATGGTTTTACTTCAGAAATTGAAATAAAATTAAAATACAATGATGTGGTATATTCCAATATCTTTACAGGCTTTAACGACGAAGAGTCTTTTATCAATACGAATTTACTTGTAGATCAGGAAGGCAATGCCTATCCTTTCAGTGAATTAGTAAGATACTCTGTCGTGGACAGACGATTTATCGTTGAAAGAGGTTTTGCTCCGGTAGTCAATTATATTGGCAGTACGGAACTTTCCGTTACGATTCCTGCATACCATACAGTTGGGGTCGTACCATTAAGAGTGATCAATCCTGACGGAGGAATGGCGCAAACCACCTTTGCATATAGAAATCCTGACAGTAAGCCATCCATTATAGACATTACAAATCAAAATGTTTCGCCTGTATCAGAAAGAATTATTGTTGACGGAAGAGAGATTACTGCAAGAGTGATCCGAGTGAACTATAAAGGCGGAAACACCATCAAAATTATAGGGGATGACTTTAGGGATAATGCCCATGTACTCATTGGAGAAATACTGGATTTAGGGCCAAACACCATCAATTACAGCGGACTGCCCCGTTTATTAACCTTTGAAATGCCTGGGGTGGCAGAAAACAATATTGGCAAATTCTATAGAGTCATCGTATTAAATGAAGACGGCGGCAGTGCAGCTTCTGATGAACTGAGTCCCCCTATCTATATTACCTTTGTAAAAGGAGAAAGTAATCCTAGCGTTACGAATATGACGCCGGACAAAGGTCCCTCTGCTGGAGGTACTAAGGTAACGATCGAAGGGAAGGATTTCAGAAGCCGTATGGAAGGCTTTACAGACACCATCCATGTGTACTTTGGAGAAATTCCTGCCAGAGATATCACCGTATCCAGAGACGGTAAATTTATATACGTAACCACACCGGCCCATGAACCGGGACCAGTAACGGTAAAAATCCAAAATCCCGATGGAACCATTGTAACAGTGTCCAAACCATTTACGTTTATCAGTAATCCTAAAATTACAAAGGTAACGGATTTAAATGAATTAACGGATATTAAGACCATCTCCGTTGAAGGCGGACAGGAAATAAAATTAAAAGGTTTTGGCTTCAAACAAGGAGCAAGAGTCTACTTTAATCCTGTTATCAAAAAAGCCGATGCCACTACAAACAATAATGTCTTTTATATCGAAGGAGAGGCTTATACCTTAGAATCCGGCATCGAAGCAAGAGCTGTGGAATTTATAGATTCAGAAACCGTTAAAGTAACTACTCCGGAGGGAAATAAAGACAGTCTTGGCGTTATTCTTATTAACCAGGATGGTGGAGCAAGTAATATTTACGGACTTAACTATTCTCTGCCGGAAGTAGATGCACCACAGGGCGTCAGAGCCGATTTAATTTACGACAGATATATAAAAATCATGTGGTCTGAGGTTTCCGGAGCAAGGGAATATGAAATATATGTGGTCATTAACAGCAGCAATATCGAAATGATAGGAACCAGCAAAACTACCAGCTTCGTTTTCGAAGATTTAGAGCCTCGAACCACTTATAAATTTATTGTAAAGGCCATTGGAGAGTTTAATGTATCCAAGGCTTCTAAAGAAAGTAATGAAGTAAGGACAGGAAAAGAAGTGGGCATTCCTGATACAGATGGAGGCTTAAACGAAGAAACGATTATCAAGAAAAATGGAACCCTTGCAGAAGTAGCCATCGGTAAAAAGGATGGAAATAAAGCACTCACGCTTGATTTAACAAGGGGCAGCCTTGCAGGTGCCAAATCAGCAGTAATTAGTATATCTGCAGAAACCATTTCTTCAAGAGATGCAAAGGATATTACGGTTATCGGACAGGATTTCACTTTAGTCTTTAATCCCAATGCATTTCTAAGTGATCAAATGCTAAACAATAAAAACAATTCAGATGCAGGGGTAAGATTTAAAATCTCTCAAAATAACGGAAATCCTAATTTAGAAACCGGAACAGTGGGACTTTCCAATGTATATGTACTGGAAGCAGCGCAGTATGTCGGAAAGACTCAAAGTAATATGGAACACCTAAATTCAAGTATCCTATTTAATCTTGACTACGATGGAAATATGGCAGACTTAAGAAGACTTAATAACATTTCCTTTAGCAGATACAATACTTCCAATGGGAAATGGGTTTCTGTTAAAAAAGCAAATCATACGGACCAGGCAGCCATAGGAACGTATGTTGACAGGCTAGGAAAATACATGGTGATTGGAAGCAGGAGATAGGAGGTTGGAAGAATGAAAAAGCACTCTTTAGACAAAATTTTTGTATCAACAATGGTAGTACTAAGTATTCTATTTAGTACCACAGGGGTTTTTGCCGACCTTACTACTCCGTATCGTCAGGGGTTTATAGAAGGGTTTCTTATGGAAATAGGGGAAAATGAAGTGTCCATCGAAGAGTATGATGGAACACTTCATACCCTTTCCTTTGACAAAAATCCGCTTTTCGCAATAGATACTCTTAATGCTTCCCTAAAGGATTTTAAGGCGGGCATGGAAGTATACGCTACACTTAAAAATCGAAATATTTCTTATATGGAAGGATTCTCAACAGCAGCTCCCGGCTATATTCCGGAAGGAAGCAAAATAAGAACCGGTACAATTAAGGCTATAGACCGAAACCAGCTGATTATTAAACTGGATACAGGCAAGGAAGAAACTTATTTTACAACGCCAGCAACCATTCTTTTAAAAGATGGAAAAAGGGTATCCCTAAATACCCTCTATGTTGGAGACAGGGTAAAATTGTATTTTGATGAAATCAATACAATGATGGTCTCTAGAATTGCCGTACAAGGTAAATCCATACAGGTTAAAGGACTCTATAAAGGAAAAATCGCTGCAGCAGATGTAATCGATGAAGATTTAACTTTAACAGATTTAAAACTTTTTAGAAACGGTCAATGGGAAAATGTAAGCAGTGCAAAAACGATTTCCTATTCCGGAGATTCTCCGATTTATATTGGAGGGCAGGAAGTGTCTCCTTCTAAATTAAAATACTATGTTGGAAATACGGCATATATGGTTGTAAAAGACTTCTTTAGTTCCGACAGGGTAGAAGCAATGGTATTAAATCAATATGAAACCAATTATACAGACACCATAGAAGAAATGAACTGGTACGCTCAGTCCTTTGAATTGGCTACCAATCACAGAAATCTGACCTTTAACGACGGGACTATCGTCATAAAGAACGGAAGATTGGTGGATATCTATGCCCTCGGACCGGGAATGGATGCCTTTATTGTAGGAGATGGCAGAATAGACGGTATGGCTGCCAATGTAGTTTATATTTATAATGAAGACATGAATAATTCCAACATCGGCCAGGATTATCTGTATGAAGGAAGGATTGATGTGGTATTTAGAGACAGTATCATCCTAAGAGACTTTGCCCTTTTAAACAAACATGAGTGGGAAGGCTTTGATGATACCAAGGAACTTTATTATGATGAAGATACGATGATCTACGATTTAGAAGAAGGAAAAATAAAAACTCCGGAAGAATTCTATTTTGAAGACTATGCAGTGGATGAAGACAGCGATTACGCTGATGATTATGACTTAGAAGATTGGTATGCATATGTTTATACCGACGGAGATAGAATTAATGCCATAATGGTCCAAAAGAATAGGGATTCTCTTCTAAGACAGAGAGTTACAAACGGGGTTATAGGAGCAGTACCTGAAAATCATCAATGGACCGGCTGGAGAGTGAATATTATCAATGCTTCGGACTGGAGCCCAAGAAATGGGCAGTGGATGGCTAGAAAAGATGCATTCAACTTAATTTTAGAAGAAGCTATGATTATTAAAGACGGGAAAATCATTCAGGCGGATGAATTAAAACCAAATGACAGGTTGTACATTGTCAGGGATGGTCTGGAGGCAAAAGTAGTGATCGTGAAATAAAATTTTTAATAGGGGAAGATAGCATGAAAAAATGGACATTAATACTTATTTTTACCCTTCTTTTTAATCAAATCCTATGGGCAGCACCTCCCGAGTTTTCAGGAGGGGTAAATAACGAATTTGAATATAAGGAAGTAGTATTTTTATCGGGGGAACCTGTGGTATTTAAAGGTGAAATCAATGTTACTGAAAAAAAGGATGAAACAGAAAAGAAAGTTACCTATAAATTCACATTAACTCCGGAAGACCCCGGTATCAGTGGTAAACTAACTAGAAACGTAACCGTTACGACCACCTATATCCCAAAAACCGAAAAAGGGCAGACCATAGCTGATACGGAGGTAACGAGATATACAGAAACTATAAGTATAGGGCAGGATACTTTTAAACTGGAAGATATTCAGTTTTCCCAGTCGGATATTATAGATAACCGTCCGGCAGCGGACTTTTATTCCGGAAATATTAAGGCAAGAAAATATTACACCATCAATGGAAATCAGGGAACTGCCTATGTCGATATTACCGGAGGAGACGTAGGGTATGAAAATTTTTGGGGAAGTACGGAAACGCAGATCATAGACTATGTCTATACCATTAATAGAAAAGCCCAGGGAGAAGAAGAGGACAATTTATCCTGGGAAGGAACTGTTAGAGTCCAGGTTTCCGACAGTACTACGAAATCCCTTAGATATTCTCCCAATGAAGCAAATTACTCCAGTTTTAACGGAGGCTATATCAAAACAACCAATCAAGAGATGGTATCAAGATATACTTATAATCTTCCAAGGAAAACCGATGACGGATTTGATTCCAGAAGAAGGGATGAAGACAGCATATCTCTTCGGGCTGCCATGGTTCCAAAGGTAGAAAGACTTATTGTTCCTAAATTTAGAGATACGGGAGGACATTGGGCACAGCAGGATATCGAAAAGCTGTATTCTCTCGACGTATTTGAAGGCAGCGATACCTTCTTTATTCCGGATGCACCGATGACCAGAATGGAATTTGTAAAAGCGGTGGTTAAGGCGTCCAATATCCGTGTTGAAGAAGAAGCCACAAAGAAATCAACATCGAGAAAAAAGAAAAACGAAGTAGAAGAAGTAATCTTTATAGATGTAAAATCTTCAGACCCGAATTTCCAATATATAAAAGATGCTTATAATAAAAACATTATCACAGGCAATGAAGAATATAAATTTAGACCGAACGATGGCTTAACAAGGGGAGAAGCTATCACAATCCTAATTCGTGCCCTTGGCTTTGAAAACAAGGCGCCAGCCCCAGGCTACAGAACTGCCTTTGCCGATGACAGAAAAATACCAAACTGGGCAAGGGATGCCGTTTATATGGCAGCTGAAATAGGTATCGTCGGCGGAGATGAACACAATAATATCAACACAGGAAAGAAAATGACCAGAGCAGAAGCCTCCGCAATGCTTGTCAGATTCTTAAACTTCTTAGAGAAAGACCTGCAAAAAGACTATAGAGAGAATATTATTTATTTTAATTAGGTTAATGTTTTTTTGAGCAAGTATTATATCAAAAGATGTAATGCTTGTTTTTTTATTTTCTATATTGTAAAATTTAAATACGCAATAAGTTACTCTATATTATCCGTAATATTTTGCATAGAGTTTGAATATACTATAAAGGAGGAATGTGAAAGTGGGTGCTGTTATGGATAAGCCTGTTATTACTCGTGATCAGATGGTAAAAGCTTCTGAAGCCTCAAAAAGATTTGGAACTCTTCGAAAAAAGGCTAAAGATCTTCCTCAATTTATAACCGAAAATGGAATTATTGATTCTGTTCTTATGGATTATGATTACTATGAGAGATTATACCAGAGACTTGTTGAATTAGAAGAAAAGGAAGAGGCCCGTATATTATCAGAGAGGATAGAACGACTTGATCAAGATCCATCATTAGCTGTATCATGGAAAGAAGTTCGTCGTTCAAACGATGAATATGGATGCTAAGCAAAGATTTGAAGTAAGATTACATCCTGATGTTATCAAAGAATACTATAAGCTGGACAATTCTATATTGCCGATTGTAAACAAAGCAATTGATGAATTAGAGTTTAGGGCAGATGAAGTAGGGAAACCTTTGGGTAACAAGCATAACTCCAAATTGGCAGGATGTAAAGAAATTAAACTTAGAGACGCAGGCATTCGTATTATTTTCAGAATTACAAATGAAAGAGTAGATATTCTTAGGATAGTATATATTTTAGCTATTGAAAGAAGAAGTAACGATTTTGTATTTCAAGTGGCAAGCAAAAGATTAAAAAATTTTAAAAATAGTTCTAAGGCTCACCAGGAAGATTACTTAAATAAAATAGACAAATGGAATGAATATAGAAACTGATTTTAAAGGGGAGAATTCCCCTTCTTTTTGTTGAAGCTAATCCTTGACATTACCTTTTATAGATAATAAAATAAATAGGTTAATGAGAAGTGAATGGTAAAAAAAACGGTTGAGGTGAAAAAGAATGTCAACGAAGTATATTTTTGTCACGGGCGGTGTTGTGTCGGGACTAGGTAAGGGGATTACCGCAGCTTCCCTTGGAAGACTGTTAAAAGCGAGAGGAAAACATGTAACCATCCAAAAATTTGATCCCTATATTAATATAGATCCCGGAACAATGAGTCCTTATCAACATGGAGAAGTATTTGTTACTAATGATGGAGCTGAAACGGATTTAGATTTAGGACATTATGAAAGATTTATTGATGAAAGTCTAACCCGTTATAATAATATTACAACAGGAAAAATTTATTGGTCGGTACTTAACAAAGAAAGAAAAGGCGAATTTTTAGGCGCAACGGTTCAAGTGATTCCCCATATCACCAATGCGATCAAAGACCGTATTTATAGAGTTGGCAAATCCGGACAGACAGATATCGTTATTACTGAAATCGGAGGAACTGTAGGGGATATAGAAAGTCTTCCGTTTTTAGAAGCCATTAGACAAGTAGCTACTGAAGTGGGAAGAGAAAATGTAATATACATTCACGTGACCCTTATCCCTTATTTAGGAAAATCCGGAGAAATGAAAACAAAGCCTACTCAGCACTCTGTAAAAGAGCTTCGTTCCATAGGTATTCAGCCGGATATTATCGTTTGTAGAACAGAACAGCCTTTATCCGCGGACATGAAAGAAAAGATTTCTTTATTCTGTAACGTGGACAAGGACTGTGTAGTCCAAAACCTGGATGCAGAAACCCTTTACGAAGTTCCTTTGATGCTAGAAGAAGAAGGTTTGGCAAAAATCGTATGCAGAAAGCTTCATATCGACTGTACAAGTCCTGATTTAGAAGAATGGAAGCAGATGGTTGAAAGAGAAAAAAATCCTCAAGGCTCAGTAAAAGTAGCTTTAGTTGGAAAATATGTTGAGCTTCACGATGCGTACATTTCCATCGTAGAATCCTTAAAGCATGCAGGGATTTACCACCAAACGGAAATCGAAATAGATTGGATCAATGCGGAAGAAGTTAATGAAAATAATGTAAATGAAATCTTAAGTGGAGCCGATGCCGTTTTAGTACCGGGAGGTTTTGGAGATAGAGGAATAGAAGGTAAGATTGCAGCGATTACTTATGCAAGAGAAAATAAAGTGCCTTACTTTGGAATATGTCTTGGCATGCAGTGTGCAGTTATTGAATTTGCCCGTAATGTAGCTGGTTTAAAAGGTGCCCATAGTTCCGAATTAAATCCCAATACTCCATATCCTGTCATTGATTTAATGCCTGAGCAAAAGGATATTGATGAGATGGGCGGAACCATGAGACTGGGTGCTTACCCCTGTAAGGTGGTTAAGAACTCCTTTGCATACAATGCGTATAATGAAGATTTAATCTATGAAAGACATCGTCACAGATATGAAGTAAGCAACGAGTATAGAGGTATCCTGGAAGAAAAAGGTCTTTATATAACAGGAGTATCTCCTGATGACAGATTGGTTGAAATGATTGAATTAAAAGATCATCCCTGGTTTGTAGGGGTTCAATTCCATCCTGAATTCCTGTCAAGACCTAATAGACCTCATCCATTGTTCCGCGACTTTATCGGAGCAGCCATAGAGCAAAGAAAAAATTACCAATAGAAATAACAGTGTCTGTCGGTTAAAACTGACAGGCACTTTTTTTCACTTGAACTAAGAGATATAATACAATAGAATATAAATAAAATAAAAATAAGAGGAGAAAACTTATGAAACAACAAAACATATTACATTGGCTTTTGTATATAGGTTTAGGAGTGATTCTGTTTATACTTCCTTTTCCAAGGGGGCTTTTTTTTGCAAGAGAAATCGTACCTGTTCAGATTGCTTGTTTTGTCTTGTTTATCCTATGGTCCTCTCTTAAAATCTTAAAGAAAGAAAAAATAGAAATAAATTCTTTTCTTATGATTTCCGTGATGTTGCTCCCCGTTGTTTATATATTGCCGTTATTATTTGGAGTGGCGGCAAGTCATTACGGGGCATTAACTTATATCT
>JAAYPH010000151.1 GCA_012519955.1 Candidatus Epulonipiscium sp. | reverse complement strand
TTGTACCGATGTGATTTGCAATTTCTTCTGCTCCAATCGTTTTCTCGCCCTGTGTACCCATTAAAACCACTTCATCCCCTACCCCTACATCAGGAATATCCGTTACATCCACCATAAATTGATCCATGCAAATATTCCCTATAATCGGGGCATATCGTCCTTTTATTAATACTCTTCCTTTAGACGACAACTGTCTTGAATATCCGTCTGCATAGCCTACTGGAATTGTTGCAACCTTAGTTTTTCTCCTGGTTATGAATTTACGACTGTAACTTATCGGAACATTTTCTTCTACTTCTTTTATAAATACTACCTGGGACTTTAATGTCATCGCAGGTTTTAAGTGGACAATTTCTTTTTTTACTTCCTCAGAAGGATATAAGCCATATAAAATAATTCCGGGACGAATTAAATTCATATGCATATTTTTATAACTTATAAATCCAGCACTATTAGAGCAGTGTTTGATCGGAATGTAAATATCTTCTTTTTCCAGCTGGTTTATAAAGGAAGTAAAACGGCTAAACTGCAACTCTGTAAAAGAAGGATCTTTTTCATCTGCAGAAGAAAAATGAGTAAAAATCCCTTCAATTTGAAGATTAGGCAATCTGCTTATTTCTTTAATTAAACAAACCGAATCCTGATTAGGCTGTAACCCTATTCTGCCCATTCCCGTATCAATTTTTATATGAATAGCAGCGGTTTTATTTTGTCTTACAGCCGCATCAGAAAGAGCTTTTGCCATGTCGTAGGAAAATACCGTCTGAATAAAATCATAGAATACAATTTCTTCTGCCTGTTCCAGTGAGGTATATCCCAGAATGAGTATTGGCACGTCAATATTATTTTTTCTTAACTGCTTGCCCTCATCTAAAATAGCAACAGCCAGCCTTTGTACGCCGTTTTCTATAAGTACCCTGGATACTTCAAGCGCTCCATGACCGTAAGCATCTGCTTTTACAACGGCCATAACCTTTGTATCCTCTGAAATTTGGTTCTTAATCTGCTGTATGTTATATGCAATCGCATCTAAGTTAATTTCTGCAATCACACGGTAGTATTCTTGCGTCATTTGTGTGCCTCCCTAAAAACTCTTCACTCTTTCTTCTCTGATGGCTTCAGTTGAAAGATGGTATCATCTAAATTAACATTATACTTAAAGTCTCCATATTTAACAATAATTCTTTCTTTCCCTTCGGTGTCATATATTACCAACTGCGCCGGATTCAAAGTCTTGTTTGAAACCCATAATTTCTCTGTCGCAAGGTATTTCCCGCCTTCAGGTATAACTGCTTCTAATACTGTATATTCTTCATTATTATTATTAAAAACTTCTAATGTTACATCTTCGGATTGAAGATAATTTTTTAAAAATGTTCCCAGAAAGATCTCATAGGTATTTTTGGATTCAGGTATTTCATTGACTGCTTCTCCAAGAATTCGGGGATTGTATTGCATCACTTTCTTGCCATCGAATACAGTGACCAGTCCTTTTACCTGCTCTGGGGCAGTAATTTCAATCCTATATTCTCCGCTCATCTTATAATATTGTTTTGTCCTGTATGTATTTTTGCCTTTATTTGAAACATAGGTTAAATCCGCAATGCACGCATAACTTTCCATCGTCGTTAGTTTTTCCTGAATTTTTTCCATGGGTGATTTTGATTTTTCTTTCGTTGAACAAGCAGAAAAAATAATGCAAATCACAATAAAGATGGATACAAAAAATACAGCACCCGATTTTTTCACTAAATCCCCCCTAGATTGGATACAAAATGGCTTTTGGTATAACCCTATACCCCTTCTAGGAATATTATACTCTCCAAAAAACCGATATATGACGGAAACCTGGGCGCCTTATCCTTAATTTGATTGATAATAGAGTTTTATTGCTTTTGGTACATAATTGCAAATGTCTCCTGCCAGCATTCCATGCTGTCCCAATTCAGCCGCTGCCAAATCGCCAGCTTTTCCATGAAGGAATGTGCCGAGTACGGCTGCTTTATAAGGATTTAAGTTTTGCCCTATAAGACCTGCTATGATCCCCGTTAATACATCTCCTGAACCTGCTGTTGCCATACCAGGATTTCCGGTCATATTGATATAGATTTGTCCGTCCGGATCTCCTACTATAGTCTTTGCATCCTTCAATACCAGAATAACATTCCATTTATGACAGAATTCTCTTACCGTATCAATGGGATTGGCTAAAACTTCTTCCGTACTCTTATTCATCAATCTTCCCATTTCTCCGGGATGGGGCGTCAATACCACAGGTACTTTTAGATTTCTTAACATATCTATCTTCTTAGCAATGGCATTGATTCCATCTGCATCTATGACTAAAGGAATTCTTGCATGTTTAATAAGACGCTCCATAAATTCTATGATTTGAGGACCTTGACCTATTCCCGGTCCTGCTGCAATCACTGTAGCTTTGTCAAGACACGGTTTAATATCGTCAAAGCTTTCCCTGCATAATTTCCCGTCTTCTTCACGAATAGGTATAGTGATGACTTCAGTTAATTTTTCCTCTAAAACATCGTTTATACTCTTAGGAACCCCTAAACTTACCAATCCTGCACCGATTTTAAATGCTCCTTTGCAAGTTAGAGCTGCTGCTCCTGTCATTCCTTTAGAACCGGCAATAACCTGAACTCTGCCATAGGTTCCCTTATTACTTCTTGGAAATCTCGGGGGAATAAAGCTACTCACTTCTTCTTCCCTTAAAACATTCATTTTAAGCTGTGCAAAGTCTATGACTTCTTTGGGAATGCCTATGTCTGCAATGACCAATTCTCCAATATATTCTGTTCCAGGATATAAATAAAGGCCGCTCTTTGGCAGTGCTAAAGTAACCGTTTTATGTGCTTTTACTGCATTTCCTAGAATTGCTCCTGTTTCAGAATCAATTCCGGAGGGAATATCAATGGATAGGATGTATTCTCCATAAAAATTAATCAAATTAACTAAATCATTAAAAATTCCGCTTACTGGCTTGGATAGCCCTGTTCCAAATATTGCATCTACAATCAAATCGCTTTTTTCAATTAAATTGACTATATGATCATCAATAAAAGATTCGTTATTTAAAATAATTTTTGGAATTTGTAGTTTATCGACAATATTAAAGTTGGTTCGTGAATCTTCCTTTAACAAAAGAGGGTCCCCTATGAATATAACGGTTACATCCATGCCGCTGTTGTGAAGATGCCTTGCTACTCCCAATCCGTCTCCGCCGTTGTTGCCCTGGCCGCAAAAAATGACTACATTGGGCTTACTGATGTTTTGTAAATCCTTTTTGATTTCTTTAACGACAGATAATACTGCATTTTCCATTAATACAATGCCCGGAATCCCTATTTTCTGAATAGCAGCTTCATCGATTTGCCTCATTTCTTTCCCATTACATACTTTCATAAATTCTCCTCCTTTTGTACAATGGCATATGCCACAGCATATTCTTTACAATGAGATAGTGTAATAAGGATTTGCGAAATATTAAGCTCATCTGCCAGCTTTTTCGCATTTCCGTATGTAATTACATAAGGCTTTCCCTTGCCGTCCCTAAGTATTTCTATGTCACATAGCCCGAAAGTTCTAAAACCTGTTCCCAAAGCTTTTGCCACCGCTTCTTTGGCAGCAAAAGTGGCTGCTATGGTCTGTATATTATATTTTCTTTCTTCGAAAAGCTTTTGTTCTGGCTTTGTAAAACACTTTTGTAGAAATCGCTCATTTCTCTTAACGGCTTCTTCTATTCTTTTTATTTCAATGATATCCGTCCCTATCCCTAGAATCACTTTCTCACCGCCAATAATTTTTATCCAGATAATCAATAAAATCCGCGCCCACCAAATCATGCAGATAAGCATAAATTTGGGCTGCTTTTTCTTCCCGTATCGTCTTTTCCTCCAGCTTATGTTTTAAAATCTCCCTCGTTCTTTCAATCCACACATTTAATTCGTCTAAAACTTTTTGGTGTTCTTTCATTTCTTGATAGCAAATTTTAACGCTCTCTTCTAACAGCCTTCCGTTAACTTCTTGTATTTTATCAGGAATAGTATCCAGTCGATTTTGTATTTGCTCTAACTTTTCATTAATCTCTAAAATATATTTTTGATTTCTTTCCATTTCTTTTCTAGCTGCTTCATTTTGATTCGTAAAGGCTTCTGTGGTAAGCTCAAGTATGCCGTCCATTAACTTCTTCTTTAACTTTAAGTACTCTTTTAAATCATTATTAAGCTGTCCCTGCTGCTTAAGTAAACTATTTAACTCTTCTTCCAACTGAAGGATCGCTTTCGTTTTCTTTTCGGGAGGAAAAATATTATGCCAAACCTTATCTAAGATCAAAATCGGAACACGACTTTGCCGAAGCAATTCTAAATCTAAGTCTGTCTTCTTTTTATTCCACGGAAAATTCATTTTCTTCTCCCCCTCCTATTAGATATCTCCTATGAATTGAAATAATCTTAAACCCTATACTCTCCCAAAACTTCTGGCCAATTTCATTATCGTAATCAACATTTATATCGATATAATCAACTTCCTTATGCTTAAACGCTTCTATAATACGATGGACAAGCTGAGTCGCCAATCCTCTGTTTCTATATTCAGGCATAATATATATTTCCTCTATATTCCCCTCATTTCTTATATCGTATAACGGAGGGATTTTCCGTATACTTCCTCTAATATAGCCTACAATTTTTGTATCCACTTCTGCAACATAAATAAATACTTGTTTGCTTTCCAGTATCCATTCCAATTCTTTTTCTTTAAGTTGCTTCCAGTCCTTAGAAATAGGGAAAATATTCTTTTTGCTCCTGTGAAAGTAGATCAATTCATTCCATAAAATACTTAAAATATCTATATCCTTTTTGTCAGCTTTTCTTATATTGATCATGTTAATCCTCTGCTTCATAATCGTTTTATTTTATTTTATCACTGAACTAAGACAAATAAAATAAAAACTCCGATATAAACCGGAGTTTTTATAAACCTATTTTATTTG
>JAAYPH010000150.1 GCA_012519955.1 Candidatus Epulonipiscium sp. | reverse complement strand
CGTAGTTTACTCCTTTCTGTGGATTATTTTGACGAATTATTTATCGGATTGGGGTAAACTATTTTTTATACCCTTTTCTAATCCTTTGATTTCAAGGGTTAGAAATTATGAAATTAACTCAATTAGTTTTACATAGCTATACTATGCAAGTTCTTTCACGCAAAATTCCTAATCCCATAACTAATTATAAATTATCCAAAGCATCAACAATGGATTAGGAATTGTTGCATCCCCAAGTCATTGATATATACCCCAATAGTCTTTTGGACAATTAAAAGTCCACACTTCGTACGATTTGAATTATTTCAATATTATCTGAGTAAAATATAACGAAGTGTGCAGTGAATTACTTCCATAGATATTTAAAATATATTAATTCTAATAAATGTTGTAACACCTTTGAATCTAATGTATTTTGATTAGTATTTTGTTGCAACGCTAAAAACATCCTCGAATCCAGTAGCTTTAACCTTTCCCCATTCTTGAAGCTTTTATGTTAAGAACCTGATGATAAGGTTCTTACAATCCTCTTTCTATTAATCTCACAAGATTATCTACCGAGTAGATATCAACTGCCTCGATTTTTGGATATACTTTCTTTGCAAATGCATCTCCAAATATTTCCTCAACCACTTTTTTATTTACCCTTGAAGCATTTGTAACCTTATTTTCTATTAGTTTTGTACTTATTCTCTCTGCATTAATTAATAATTCTGCATTGTAAAGAGGAATGCTATAGAAATTTACAAGTTCTACATTCTTAATACTGTTAGCTGTTTTCTTTGCTTTTTGGGATATCTCTCTTGCAATACTTAACATATCCTTTGATACCTTTTCTGAATCTACTTTGTTAATAAGTCCAAGAACTGTAAATAGATTAATAGCCTTACTAATAACAGAGTGGTCTCTTTTTATAAATTTTTCTGCGTATCTGAGAGAACAGAAGAATACAGCCTCCCCATTTATGGTTTCCCTCTTTTCTGCTATATTCGCCATTGCCCAGGCATTGAAATGCTCAAGTATGTGTAGATAATTTTGAGTCAACTTATATAAATTGGGATAATAGCTTTTCATATCTATAAAAGCTCTAATTTCCTTTATATTGTTTATATACCTTTCTTCCTGTAAACACTCCCACTCCCTTTCCTCGTATGTTATATTTAAATCCCTCACAAGTATTCTTCTTGCATTTTTAAAGCTAATGCTTGTCCCAATTTCATTATTCTCACGAATTTCAATTAAATCAAAGATATTGAGTCCAAAACTTTTACCATCGTTTGGATTTTTAGAGAAATATCTTGTAATCCCTTTATCATCCTTTGAAATCCATGCAAAATTTCCAACTGAAATAATACAGTCATAGAATTTACCTATCTTCCAATCTGTAAAGGCCTTGAAGTAACTCATAAAAATATCTTCTCTTCTTTGAATGTACTCTACAAATTGTTTATGCTTTGTAATTTGAACTGGAATTTCAATATTCATCTGAGCTATAATATCATCAGAGGTTTGTAATTTAACCATATTTCCATTCTTCAAAAGCTCTTGTGCCAGAAGAGCTTTTTCTTCTCCTGTAAGGATAACATACTCCATTAAATTAATTTCTTTTAAATCGATTCCCTCTATATTATTTTTTTGTATTATCCTTTTGATACTCTTGTCCTGTGTTTTTACAAACGCTCCAACTTTATCCTCAATTTGACTTCGGGAGATTCCTTGATTTTTAAGCTCAGCCACCATTTCTGTTATTTTTTTTATTTTTGTATTTTCAACATTTCTTATAGCGTTTATTACTCCTTTTATTCGTTTCCCTGAAAAGCCATCCAGTTCCATTTTTTCTTTAACTTTAGAAATTCTCATTTTTTTAATATTCATATATTTCCTTATTAATTTATCCTGTACTAACACTATATACCTCCTTCAAATTTTTATTTTCAGAGATATATTAATATGTTTGTCAATTCATTTAAATAGAAAAACGGTCGAACCATGTTTGACCCTTGATTTGATATTTACATTGATAATTTGTTCTAATGGATTCTAATCCTGATACAAAGGTTAAGGGGCAAGGAAGGCTTACTTTTGTATAATGTCACTTTGATTCATTGAATATAATAGGCGAGATATTTGAAGACTTTTAGCTCCAAAACATTATCATGGAGGGTTATGAGTAACTTTATAAAAGCTTATCAGGGCTGTATTTGAAACAATCAAGTTAACATAATATCAAATATTATCTTCTGAATTATAATAAACGTTAAGAAGCCACAACCCCTTTATGAGTTATGGCTTCTAATCTATGGCTTTATCATCCTTATTTCCTTGATTAATACTTTGAATGGTTTCAAGTATCTGGCATAAGTCCTTAACTTCTTCTGTTAAGTTTAAGCTCTGTCCATCCAGAAAAATTCTATTTAGCCTCAAAGTAGTAGTGTTAAGTTCTTCTGCTAATTTATCAAAACTATATCCCATGGCCATTGCTAATTTTAATTCAACCATTCTTAACTTCTTAGCTTTTCTCCTATAATATCCCCTAATGTGAGCTAATTCCTGCTCCTCCTGTTTTCTACACCTATTTTCATAAGCTCTTCTCTCTTTTTCCTGAAGAATGACCTGCATCTCATAATCGGTAAACTTAGAATCGAGGTGCTTTCTCACTTCATCAAATTTTACACAGCCTTTAAAATAAATGCTCCACGCTCTGAATAAAACCTTCCTCACAAAGTCTCCTCTTTTATTATAGAGCAGGATGCTATCTATATAGCTTTGCAAGAATCTACCTTTGGAATTATATACTTGTACAAATTCCTCATTCATAATGACACCTATCCAACAAAATATCTTTCTCCTTAAACCATAAACCTGGTTTCCTGTCATTAATCCTCAATAACTCTTCTCACTACATGACCACATGTTTCACATTTCCCAGTTAAAATTAGTCCTATGTCGCTCATTTCTACCTCATAATCCACAATATGTACTGCACTTCTGCACTTTACGCAGAATACATTGTGTTCTATCTTTTCTCGAATATCCCCAGGTATTTTCATCCACTTCCTCAGAGCTATCTCATTCATCGTCATCGCCTGCTTCAACTATTTTTAAGTGAAAATTCCAACCTTCATAGCTCATTAATGCCTTCCCTAACTGTTCCCAGGTATATGACTTACCGTCAATAATAAGCTTGGGTATTCTTCCATCAAAATTATCATCCCACTCTATTCGACCAGCAACTTTATCATCAATAATTGTATATAAAGTCTGCCCCTGGAACTCTTTCTTCTCTATATATTTCCTTGATAGTCCATTATTAATCTTCTCATATAACTTTTGCAGTCCTTCTACTGGGTCATCATCCAGCCCAGCATATACAGCAAACTGATAGCCTTCAATTTCCTCATTCTTTATCTCAACAGCTTTCCATTGAATCCCCATAAAAAATACTTCTTTGCTGATTTCAAATACATGTTCAATGCCATCTGTATCCTTGGCTCTGTAGCTTCGTGTAAAATCAACAAAGTTGTTAATTCCGAGGCGTTCTGCTACCATAGCATTATTGCAGTCATGGCATAATATATAATTCTGTCCATTTTCATCGGTAATATGAATACTTTCTCTTATTACTTTACCACATCGTTCACATCTATCCTCGTACATTCTATCCCTCTTTTCCCAATGTAAATAGCATATTTAAATTATCTATTCAGATAATTAACTTTTATGGCATTTTTATTATAAGTAGCCACTTTATAGATATTTTCAACATATATCTTTAACATTTTTCACTATAGGAAATAACTGACATTAATCCATATTTTAAAACATACATGAATAATAGCATTTACCTTTCTCCTGATACCTTGTCTTAATTGGTATAGGTTCAATAT
Organism: Candidatus Epulonipiscium sp.; assembly: GCA_012519955.1. Taxonomy (GTDB): domain Bacteria; phylum Bacillota; class Clostridia; order Lachnospirales; family Defluviitaleaceae; genus Defluviitalea; species Defluviitalea saccharophila. Next base: position 1,411 of record JAAYPH010000150.1, on the reverse strand, counting down.
CCTGATTCTTCGGATATGCAATTTTCATTGGATTCTATATATAAGTCCATGCAATATGCAGTTTGTATGCCTTTTGTATATAACTTATTCATATAAAGTATGTACATTATTCATATAAGTACAAAGTGATGCAGGAAGCAATAATTTTAAGCTGATAGTGTCAAGAAGTTTGTGTAAACTACTTCTTGTATGTAAAAGTTAGTTTTCAAACAATTCATTTAGTTCGGCCTGAACTAATGCAAAACCTTTATGTACTCTGGAACCATATTTTTTATTATAATCAACACAATAACTGCAAACATATCGATCCAGAGAGTCTTCATTCGGAAACTGCTCTTTACGATTAGTATTTCGTTTTAGGTTTTTATTAAAGTTTTCAATTATATTAGTTGTATATATACTTTTACGAATTTCCATCGGAAATTCGTAGAATGTAAACAGGCTTGTTATATCACTTAAGAGAAATATTATCTTTGGGTATATTGATTGATATTTACTTAAAAAATTATATAGTTCATTTTTAGCTGATGCTAGAGATGTAGCATTATATACCCGCTTTAGATCATCAAGTACTGTTTTTCTGTCCTTGGAACGCACATATTTAATTACATTCCTGACGATATGAGTCCAACAGCTTTGATGTTTTGCATTAGGAAATACTTCAAGGCACGCTTCACGTAAACCGGTAAGACCATCTGTTACAAACAAGAGAACTTGCTCCACCCCTCTGTTTTTTAAATCAAGAAGCATATCCTTGTAGTTTGCAGGAGATTCTGTAGGGTATAGAACATAATCAAGAACTTCCTTGTTCCCTTCAGGTGTGATGCCTACTATGATGTGAAGTGCTTCCTTTGCAACGCTATCACGTCTTACATTTAAATATGTCGCATCACAATAAAGAACAACATAACGGTTTGCTAATGGCCTGTTATGAAATTCATTTACTTGATTTTCAACAGCTTTAGTTATATTTGAAATTGTTTGAGGCGTATAATAATGTCCATACATTTTTTCAATCAGGTCAGCTATTTCTCTTGTAGTGATACCTTTTTTATAAAGCTGAATTATTGTGGTTTCAAGGTCATCGGTATTACGTTTATAAGCGGGTATGGCTTTAGGAGAGAATTCACCATTACGGTCTCTGGGCACAGATATATTCAGGTCGCCAAATCGAGAATGAAGTATCCTGGTATAATAACCGTTTCTGGAATTACCTGAGTTATAGCCGACAGGATCATATTTTTCATAATTTAAAAAGGCAGTAAGCTCAGTAGCAAGAAGTTCATTAATGGCAGTTTCAAGTTCAACGCGAAAAACTTCATCAACAGATTCATTTTTTAGTAGTGCTGACAATAATTTTGTGTTAAGATTAGACATAAGGGAACCTTCTTTCTTATGTAGTATTTATTGT
>JAAYPH010000149.1 GCA_012519955.1 Candidatus Epulonipiscium sp. | reverse complement strand
TAATATTAATTTCCATATTTTTACTTAAAACTTGTTTTAAACAGGTCTTTTTGTCATGCATTTTTATTCTACATTTCAACTTAAATTTTTTATTTTTTTACTATTGACTTTTTATAGTTGGTCTTTCTGAAATTGATTTAAGATTAGAATTGATCTAAGAATCTAACATCGTTTTCTACAAATAAACGTAAGTCTTTCACTCCGTATTTACTCATGGCAAGTCTTTCAAGCCCCATTCCAAAAGCAAAACCAGTATAGATATCAGGATCAATACCCGCCATTTTAAGAACTTTAGGATGAACCATTCCGCAGCCTAAAATTTCAATCCATCCACTTCCCTTACAGATTCTGCAGCCTTCTCCTCCGCAGGCTACACAGGATACGTCCATTTCCGCACTGGGTTCTGTAAATGGGAAGAAGTGGGGACGGAATCTTACTTTTACCTTATCTCCAAACAATTCTTTTGCGAATACTTCCAATGCTCCCTTAAGGTCTGCAAAAGTAATATTTTTATCAACCACCAAGCCTTCTAATTGATGGAAAACAGGAGAGTGTGTGGCATCTACTTCATCGGAGCGGTAAACCTTCCCCGGACAAATAATACGAATAGGAGGTTTTTCTTTTTCCATCACTCTAACTTGGATGGGAGAAGTTGCTGTACGAAGCATAAAGTTTTTATTAATATAGAAGGTATCTTGTTCGTCCCTTGCCGGATGGTCTGCCGGAATATTTAAAGCTTCAAAGTTATAATATTCTGTTTCTATTTCCGGACCTTCAGCAATCTTATAACCCATTCCAAGGAAAATTTCTTTGATTTCGTCTACAACTAAATTCATAGGATGGCGATGGCCTAATTTTCTTCTTTTGCCGGGCATGGTCACATCGATGACTTCAGCTCTTAATTTCATTTCCTGAGCTTTTTCTGCCAATACATTTTTAACTTCTTCCAGTTTCGTTTCAATAGCTTCTCTTACTTCATTGGCCATCTGTCCAATGATTGGTCGTTCTTCTGCGCTTAAATCCTTCATTCCCCTTAAAACCTGGGTGAGCTCACCTTTTTTGCCTAAAAACTCGATACGAATTTCATCTAAAACTTTTAATTCTTTTACGTCTTTTAAACGGTCCATTGCCTGTTGCTTGATGGACTGCAATTTTTCTTTCATAATAAAGCTCCTTTCTATTTACAATATTTTTAGCATCAAAAAACTCCGTCCCAAAAAAGGGACGGAGTTGATCCGCGATACCACCCTAGTTTCTGCAAAACTGCAGACCCTCGAAACCTTTAACGGAGGCGTCCGGCATTTCTTACTACTACGTTCGGAAATGCAGCTCCGGTGGGAATTTCAACAGTGACTGAACCTTAAGAATGCTCTCAGCCGGTGACATTCTTTCTCTTGTAAGGAATTTCACTGTCTACTATAGATATAATATCTACACCTTCACAGCTTTTATTTTATTATGTTTTATTTTAGCATATCATTTTTTGTTGTCAAGGGCAAAACATACACGAAAGAATTTCGTTTGCGAAACTCTCGCGCCGAGCGCGGTCGGCGAAGCCGACAAAATACAATATGCGCGAGTGTGCATTATGCCCGGAGGGCTTTTTATTGCATAGGAAATCTGAAGGAAATTCTTATGCAATAAGAAAGCTTGGTCCCTTGCAAGCAAGACGAACTTTCTTATTCCATGACAAAAGGGGCGAAAATTACGCCCCTTTTGCAGTTAAAATATTTAGTTTGAATTTGGGTTCTTTTTTAATAAAAAGGTATAGATAATCCAGCCAATAACAATAAGGGGTACTGCTGTAAAAATAAGCCCTATGAGTAAACCAATGGTACCAAATGCCAGACCAATAACTCCGCCAATGAGTCCGATTAATAGTCCAACACCTTTTATGATCAAAGGAAAACCATATCTCACTGCAATAAGCCCTATAATAAAGTATAAGATAATATTTGCAATTCTATTGTTCATATCCTTCACACCTTTCCTTTTGTTTTAGTATTTGCTTAAATATACGAAAAAAAACGAAGTAAGTATGAATTCAACGAACAAACTATAAATAATTTTTTTACTTTATATAATAGTCATTATAGCCAAAAAGAAACTAAGATACTCTCCTTGTATAATAAATTTAGGTTAATAAAGGCAACCTATAATCCTTTATTTACTGAAAGATTATACATAAAAGTGTATAATCAAATTATTAGATAGAGTGATGTCGTACTCTCCTTGAGGTAAGAC
>JAAYPH010000148.1 GCA_012519955.1 Candidatus Epulonipiscium sp. | reverse complement strand
GGAATACCTTTAGAGCTTTTGCGCAAAAAAGAAAACTTCTTGGCTAATAGTTCTGATATTTTTGTTCCCAGAACATATCTGGAAAGAAACAGAAGTCCTGCACGCGAGGTTAGCGTATCGTTTGTAATCCCTATCTGATTGATTTTGCACTTGATTTCGTCTGTTTTTTCCGGTAGCATAGTATCACCTCTTTGGTGTTTTGTAGTTTGGGTTAACTCATTACACCATATAGAGGTATTTTAAAATAGCCTTAAGAATCGCTCACGTTAGGTATAAAATACCACGTGCAGATCTTGAAAAATGTAAAGACAGAGACCATCTGAAACAGACAGGAGTTTATTTCCTTTTTGGAACAGATGAAGAAACTGGAAAAGAGCTTATATATATTGGTCAGGCTGGTGTTCGTAAGAATGGAGATGGTATTTTATGTCGCTTGCAGGAGCATAAAAGAAATCAGGAAAAAGATTATTGGACAGAAGCTGTGGCAATTACAACAACAGATGATACTTTTGGTCCTACTGAAATGAACTATCTTGAAAATAAATTTACAAGAATGGCGTTGGACTCTAAAAGATATATTGTAAAAAACGGGAATGAGCCTAATCCAGGTAATGTAAGTGAAGAGAAAGAAAGCGAACTTGAAGGATTTATCGAGAACGTAAAAATTATTATTGGTTCTCTTGGGTATAAAGTTTTTGCTCCATTAGAAATTACTACAGAGGAAAATCAAGAAGAATCACAGATACTTCATTATAAAACTTCAAAAGTTGATGCCACAGGCCGAATGACCAGTGACGGTTTTGTTCTTCTAAAGGGTAGCAAAATTAGAATTGATGGACAGGCAAGCTGTAGAGAATATATTTCTGAAACTCGAAAAAAATATGCAGATAAGATATCAAAAGAAGGAATCTTGCTTGATGATATTGTATTTAATAGTCCATCTGGTGCAGCCTGCTTTGTTCTATATGGTAGTGTTAATGGCATGGAAGTTTGGAGAAACGATGATGGAAAATCGTTGAAGCAATTGGAGAAATAATAGGATTTTGAGAATAAAATGTCAGTAAATACACAAAAACTTGGAAAGGCAATTTTTGAATATTTTTTACAAAGAACCTCACCAAACGAAAGATTTACACTTTGTATTGATACTTATACGTATGAACATTGTGCACATCAAGCTGGTATTACTGATAAAGAAATTGAGAATTTATTAAAGGGAGAAGGAACTGATTATATAGGGGATTCATATAGTGCACTTGCAATTGTAGCACTCGAAACAAAAATTGCATATGATGTTGAAACTGATTCTGATCTCGTAAACAGCTATAACAATCGCCTTATCGAAAAACTCAAATATTTCTATGATAACAATTCTGTTCAACAGTTTTACAGAGATTGGCAGGATGAAATTTGGTTTAAGTCAAAGAAATTATTTGAGAAAGAAAAACGCTATCTTGATATTCCAGCCCCTCGTTCAGGTCCTGGATGTTATGTTCAGTATCCAGTTTCTCAAAGAATTATAAACGGTACCTCAATAATCAGATATGCGGATAGGTTTATTCAGTTGAACCTTGAGCCGAGTTCTGGTATTACATATCAAATCTTTGAAGGATTGGTTTTCAATAGGAATGAGTATTCATATAACACTATGATAAGAAGAATGGTGTTTTCATTCTATTGTGTCTGGGACGGAAGGTGTTTTAGTGATATTCTAAATAGAAAAAAATCTCTAACAAGGGAACAAATAGAACAAAAAGCAAAAGATGAGTTTTGTATCCAGACAGTACCAGAGATTAAGTTTTATATAAATAAACGTCAAATAGATTTATCAAAAGAAAGAATAGAGGATAAGTATCTTTGGAGATTTGATGAAAACAAGTACTTAACACGACGAGGAACATTTTTCATCAAGGATAGTGATTATAATGATTGGCTTCCATATAATCGTGCAATTGATGCAGATGAAGAACTTTTATTATTAACTACACAATCTCAATATCCTTCTTATGTAGAAAACCTTCGTAGTACTGATGAAATTGAAGTTCTTTCTGCAGGTTTGTATAAGATTCTTATTCTTAGATTAAGAGATCGAGAAGAGTTTGAAGCCTTTAGAATTCCGGTAAAAACTCAACCATATTTTAGTTTATTGGGTGGATTAAAAATTAAGAGAAATACTTATTATCCATTTGCTCTTCCTTCTATTGTGTTAACAGACCAAGAATATGATAAGACTAAATATACGAGTGTTTATTTAGATGCGAAAGAATATCCAATTGTTGACGGAAAAGCTCAGATCCCTGAAAAACTTAATCCTGGAAAACATTGTCTTAAATTATTAAATTCTTGGGATTCTTCAGAAATGTTTTTTTCTGTAGAGTCGGTTTCTCCAGCTTCTATTCCAGAAAACCATGGCTGGGTTATGAATGAAGTAGATGGTGAAATGAGACCATCTAGTAACATTGGAGAAACTGTAATAGATGGACTTAGACTTAATGGTAATCTTGGATGGATTGAACGAAAGCCTATCATGTCCGTAAATCAGAATGATACTGAATTACGACCATTTTTATTCCAAAAGGAACGATTAGAAAATAGATTTCAATTAAATAGGAGAAGTCATTATGGCAACTACTGATGAAATTTTAGCTTCAAGAATTATTGGATTTATTGAACCGTTAGGTAATAATGCACGTGTTACAGTTCTTGGTTATAAGAATAGTGCGGGGGATTATATTGCTTTAGAAAAAAGTAAATGCAAGTCTGTCTTTTATCCAGATGGAAAAGTTTTTGCGGGAAAATTTCAATTTGATAGGGATGTAAATCCAATCTCCCCATATAGTTTTATAGAATTTTCCGTCACCCAGTCACAGAAATCCGCAGATTTTGATGGTGATGATTATATTGTTGATTACGATCAAAAAACTGTTCAAAAATCATTCTCATCAATAATTAATGTTAATTATCAAACCTCCTTGGAATCAGGCTTTATTACTCAACAAGAAATTAATAGTTGTCTTAATAAAGCTGAATTAAAAAATAATGGAGGATATTTCTTAATACGGTCTGGGGACTATTTATATGGATTATTCAAATATGAATCTTCAACTGATACTGTAAGACCAGTTAAAGGCAAAGAAGCTAATGCATATATAATTGATCAAGATATCTATCAGCGATGTTGTATAAAATATAATCAAAAAGAATACTTTTTAGGGAATGTAAATGTTTTACCTTTCAAACAATCCGGAATAATTGATTGTATGGATGATAAACAGTTAGGAGAATGGTTTAAAGAACAATTAAAAACCTGTGCAGAGGCTGAAAAGTTTCTATATATTAAAAAGGAAGTTTTTCAGAATTTTGCTTCAAAATTTAAAGAAACTGATGATATCATTGATGAAAAACGACTTGAACGTGTTAAAGGAAAACTTGATTCTTTAGAGTTTACCTTCAAAGAAATAAAGGAACTTCTTGATTCAAATTCTTCTCTTACTCAGGTTTTGAATGATACTCTCAAACAAATGAAGGACGAATACCAAAGTAGTTGGGCATCCACTTTTGAGGCTTCAAAAACAGCCTTAAATAATGAAATCACCACACTTACAAAACAAAGAGATAAGCTAAAAGCAGACACTGACTCAATTCAGACAAAATATTCTGAAAAAGAAAATGCATTAGAAGCATCTTTCCAAGAAAAGAAATCTAAGTTAGATGCTCAGATAAAAGAATTAGAGGCAATGCGAAATGAAGCAAAAGCCCAGGTTCCACAGCTTGCTAAAACATCTTTTGATAGTATTGAAATAGAACCTATCGAGTTTGAAAAAATTGGTTCCTCATTTACAAAACTTGAAGAAGAGGAAGGATATGGCTTTTCTTATTTATTAAAGGGAAATCTCGAATTAGAAAGCATTCCAGAAGTAATAAAAGCTCAATTCAATATAGATGCCCCTCTTTTTATTAACAAGGCCTGCTTTATTCCTAGTGTCTCATGGGCGTATTATTATGCAAAAGCTGTAAGAAACTCGAAGCTTTTTATTATACATGTTGAACATGATTGGTTACATTATAAGGATTTCATGAATAATGGACTGTCTTCTGTTTTGGAATCTTGCTATGAAGATGAAGAGACTAATCATATTTTGGTATTGGATTCTCTTAACCTTACGCAACCAGAATGTGGTCTGCAGCCATTCCTGGATGTAATATCAGGTCATTCAATTATTATTCCTGGAATAGGAAAAGCTTTCCCAAAGAATCTGAAAGTATTAGCAACTATTCAAGACTATCATGAAGATAATAGGGTTGGTTTACCATTAAACTCAAAAACTTATGCTGCTTGGGGACGGGTAGCAACCAATGATGACAAGCTAATAATAGAAAGTAATATTTTAGATTGTAGTGAAAACATTGGATATTTTGAACCAAAAGATTTACTAGTTTCAAAAATAAATGACAATTCGGATCAGGTAGATAATGGATACTTCAACTAGAACTCTTCCTGATGAGGCTTTTTCAATTATTCAAAAGAAACTCAGAAACTGGATTCGAGTAAAAGGTTTTGTTACATGGAAGCAAATCCAGAAAGCCTGTCGAGATTTACTTGAAGGGTATCCCCAGGATTATATTTTGCAATATGGAAACTTCCCAGAATATAAACTCTTTATGCCTTTATTGAGAAAAGGGAAGTGTGAAATAGCTCAACTGGAAGGAAAGACAGGTTTTGTTTGTTTCCCTAAAAGTGAGTATATAGAGAATCCTATAGATCCATTATTGTTATTAAATAATTTTCCTTCCTTGTCCTCTTTAATTGAAAACTTCAAAATTGAAGAATCTATTGAATTAAAAGTATGGTGTGATCTGGAAGATTCCTACTCATACAAAAGTATTAATTCAAGAGTCGATAAAATTGGTATTTATAAATCTGAAGATAAAGTATATAGTCCAGCTTTTTTATTTGATGGAAAATATAAACGACTTATTCCTAGCTACGATGAAAACATTGATGCTATAAGTATTGCTCGTTGTTTTGTAAGATCTTCAGAAGAAAAGAAAATGTTCTTCTATCATAAAAAATCGAAAGCATTAAATACAACGGTATATTCTGATTTACCAATTCTGATTACCAGAGCTTTATTTTTGTTTAATACAGATAATTTCAAAGATGATGATTTCAATTATCCAATAAACTATACAAAGCTTTATAAAAATGTAAACGAAAAAGTTATAAATGAACTTATGAGAATATTTGGAAAAAACTGTGTGGAGGTTTTAGATGATTAATCCTGTAGCAATAGGCAGAAACTTAAAAGATATTTATTTGAAATATCTCGACACAGGTATTCCATTACGTGAGAAATGTTATATAGATGAACGAAGAAAATTGTATGAAACAAACGGTGTTATCATGCAATCGCCAATCATTGAAATCGTTAATAAATATGAAGGAGATATAGAACTTTCAAAGCTCTGTACACAAGAAAATCTTTCTCAAGATATTAGTGATTTTGTAAATGCAGGATTATTAAAAACTGAGAAGCCTGAAGATAAAGAAATAAAGATTTATAAGCATCAGAAAGCAGCTGTAAAAACTGTTTTGAAAGATAAGAAAAATCTCGTTGTAACCACTGGAACAGGTTCAGGAAAAACGGAATGTTTCTTAATTCCTGTTCTTGCAAATCTTGTAACAGAATCTAAAGATTGGCCTACATCTAAAGAAAGAACCCATGCAATCAGAACTCTTATAATGTATCCTTTGAATGCTTTAGCAGAGGATCAGATGGTTCGTTTGCGTAAGTCACTCGAAAGTGAAGAAATAAAGAAATGGTTAGATGAGAATAGAAAGGGCAACAGATTTACATTTGGTAGATATACAGGTAGAACTCCAGGAAAACCTAACGAAACCCGCCCTCAATCCTTAGCAAAGTATAAAGCTCAATGGGAATCTCTTAAAGCTACAAGAGAAACAGACCCTGAAATATACGAAAACTTAAAGTATTCAATTCCATGCACTGATGATAATTCAGCTGAACAGATTATCAGACAAGACATGCAATCAAATCCTCCTGATATCATGATAACAAACTACAGTATGTTAAACATCATGTTAATGCGTAAGAGAGAAGAGGATATATTTGAAAAAACAAAAAAGTGGCTTCAGGAAGATGAATCACATATTTTCACATTAGTAATCGATGAATTACACACATACAGAGGAACTGCAGGTACAGAAGTTTCATATATCTTAAAAGTCTTATTAAACAGATTGGGATTATCTCCAACTTCTAAACAGGTACGTTTCTTAGCATCCAGTGCTTCTATGAATAAGTGTGAACGAACAGATAATTTCATTAGCGATTTTTTCGGTGTCGATTCATCTACTTTTGAAATTATAGCTGATGATAGTAAGGAACCTGTAAAAAAGGAGAGTCTAAAAGAATTACCTCTATCACTGTTTGATAAAATATCTGAACTTGGAGAAATAAATGAAAACAACGAGAGTAAAGTCTTAGAAGTTATCAAATCCAATGGATACACATCATTCTATGATTTAGCAAAGAAGCATGATTTCACAAATTGGCTTATTTATTCATTACAAGATGAAAATAATTACGTTGCAGCTAGATCTTTAGAATACATAGGAAATAGATTATTCGGTACTCTTCCAAAAAGTCTTCTTTATGTTGAAATTTTAATCAGCCTCATTAATCTTACACAGGATGAAAAAAAGAATTTTGTTCAACCAATAAGAGCTCACTACTTTGCTCGAAACGTAGATAATATTTGGATTTGTTCTTCAGGAAAATGTTCTGCAGTTGCCGAAGAATTTAGAGATCCTAAACGAAAATTTGGAAAACTATATGCAAAACCTGTAAACAGATGTTCCTGTGGTGCAAAAGTATACGAGGCTATAGTTTGTCGTCAGTGTGGTGAAATCTTCTTGAGTGGTTATGAAAACGATGATCGAGAACCAAATAAATGCTTCTTGGAAAACAATAAACCACTTTTATCAAATATTGAAATATCTCCTACAATTCTTTTTAAGAGAACTCCAGGACAAGAGCCTTTTGATGAAGATACTCCTAATGAAAGACATTGGCTAAGTTCAAAGTTTGATTGCATATCCGGACAACTTACAATCGACAGAATGGAAACTGAATATTTCAAATATGATAAAAAGAAATCTGCAGCCCCATTCCCAGAACGCTGTCCGGCTTGTGACTGGCAAATAAAATATGATGAAGAAGAACAAACTCTAACGCCTCTGTATCATCATGGTACTGGTGTTCAGAAGGTAGACCAGGTTTTTGCAGATTCACTTATACGAATCCTTAAAAATAGAAAAGAAAAAAGTAAATTAATTTTATTCTCAGATAGCCGCCAGGGGGCTGCTAAACTATCTGCTGGTATTGAATTGGATCACTATAGAGATGAGATTCGTCTTGCAATGTTAAACTCTTTAGGTTCTGAATCAGAGTGTCTTGAATATCTTAAACAATGGCGAGAAAGCACAATAGAATGGATTGATATTCCTGAAGAACTAAGAAAAGGCCAATTGAAGGAACCTTATTTTAGACGTATACGAGAAGCTATCAATCTGGAAAGAGATGATGAAGATCCAGGAATGGATTTAGAATCTATCCTTAATGCTTCCAATACCGATATAGAAAAAATAGTTGATGGTGTAATCGAGAAACTCCTTAGTACAGGAATAAATCCTGCTGGACCATTCCCTAGTTATGAAGAATATGGTGATAATGTAAAGTGGACAAAAGCAGTAGATTGGGAAAGAAATAAATATTCAATAGAAACAACTCCTAAAGAGGAGTTTTATAAAAAGGTTCGTTCAAAGTGTAGGGCAGAATTGCTTACTACAGCATTTGGTTCAAATAAAAGGACTTTTGAACAATTAGCACTTGGATATTTTAAAGTTAAGAACACTAATGGAGTTGAACAAGAGTTCTTTGACTCAGCAATACGTATTTTAGGGGAATCATGGCGAATATATGATACTAATAGACGGTATTTACCAAAAGGCTTTCCAAAACGATTATGGAAATATGCTGAGAAAGTTTATGGTGATAAAATGCGCGGTGACCATCCAAGGATGGAAGCCCTCAAATCTGCATTAATTACGTTGGAATTAGTAAGAAGTGAAGATGATATTTCACTAACCGGTGAAGGAATTGAGTTTGTCCCATTTGAAAAATGTGAATCTATCTGGAAGTGTCATAGATGTGGAACCGTACATTTACATCATTCAAAAGGTATTTGTACATTCTGTGGTGATAAGTTAGATGATTCTTGTAAGATTGCTGCAAAGGATTTTGAAAAACCAGATACTATATATTCTTCTGGATTATTTGGTAATGAATTGACACGTCTTCATTGTGAAGAGTTAACTGGTCAAACAGATGATGACGATGCATTAGACAGACAGCGACTTTTCCAAGATATGGTAAAAGCAAAAGAAGTCAAAAAAGTTGAAACAATTGATTTACTTTCTGTTACTACAACAATGGAAGCCGGTGTTGATATTGGTTCTCTTTCTGCAGTTATGATGGGAAATGTTCCTCCTCAGCGATTTAATTATCAGCAGCGTGTAGGACGTGCAGGCCGAAGAAATACACCATTATCTCTTGCACTTACAGTTGCACGAGTGAATAGTCATGATCAAAGCCATTATATTCAGCCAGAACGTATGGTTACAGGGCAGCCAGCTGTTCCATATATTGATTTACGAAGTACCGATATTTTAAGACGTTTTATCATAAAAGAAGTTTTAAGAATTGCATTTATCGACAAAGGAATTATTCCGGAAAACAGTTCTGTACATGGTGAGTTTGGAACTATAGAGGATTGGAAAGAAAACAAGAAACTTATTAAGGCTTGGTTAGGAGCTAATAAAAGTACCATTCAGAATATAGTTGATACTTACGCTGATAAGACCAAAATTGATAAAGCTGAATTAGATAAAATTGTTGAAGATATTCATTCAAATCTTATACAGGAAATAGATAATAAGATTCATAAAGACGAATTTATTCAAAATGAATTATCTGAGCGTCTAGCTGCAACAGGTCTTCTTCCAATGTTTGGTTTCCCAACTCAGGTGAGATATTTATACGAAGCAAAACCTTTGTCTTTCCCTCCTAAAAAAGTGACTGATAGACAAATGGATTTAGCCTTAACATCTTTTACGCCTGGATGCGAAGTTGTCAAAGATAAGAAGGTTCTAAAATCCATTGGATTTATTACTTATGAGAGTGTTCGAGGACAACCAAAGGCAAAAAGTGGACTTCATATCTTTGAAGAAAAGAAACTCTTAAACTGCAATAACTGTAGTTATGTTGCAATGGTCGATAAATCAGTTGATAACACATGTCCGATTTGTAAATGTGAAATTAATCCAATTGATAGTGTTGCATCACCTTTAGGATACAGAACTGAATATACAAAATCATCAGAAAAAGATTTTGATGGTCGCTTTGAATGGTTACCAATGACAAGCGAAACTCGAATTGATAGTGAGCAAACTGAGATTTCATTAAAACCAGTTGCAAATACTAATCTCTTGGTCGGTAATAATGAATATCCCGAGAAAGGGGTTGTTAATACCATTAACACAAATAAAGGTAAACTTTTCACACTTGTCAAAGCTAGGAAAGAAGAAGGCTGGTATGATCCAAACTTCGTAAACTATAAAGGTGCATTTGATTTTGATCCAGAAACACAGAGGGATTTTGCTTTAATTTCATCTAAAGTAACTGGTGTCCTGGAGATTTGTGTCAATTCACAGAATCCAGACATAATACTTTCTCCATTGCATCTTTCAAATGATTTACTTGAAAGACAAAGACTCACAGCTCTTAGAGGTGCTTTTGTTTCATGGGGTAACTTATTACGAAAGGCTGTAACAAATTATTTGGATATTGAAACAACAGAGTTAACTGTTGATTATTTCGTAAAAAGAGATAGCCAAGATGAAAAGGCCGTCCGAGCTGGTGTTTTCATGGTTGAACAGCTTGAGAATGGAGCCGGATATACTTCTTTCTTAGGCAACGCAGATCCTGAAATACAATATGAGGTTTTTCTTAAACAACTACTTAAGAATGGAATTATTTATGAAAAGTTAACCGAAGAGAATCATGAAGGAACATGTGATTGCTCATGTTATGATTGTTTACGTGATTATTATAACCAAAAATATCATGAAATGCTCGACTGGCGCTTAGGACTTGATTTAGCACAAATTGCAGCAAATAACTCTTATGTTCCTTCAATTATGGATAAATCTGGTTATTGGTATAAGTTACTCTTATCCAGAATAGAGGCCTTAAAAGGTCAAGACGGCGAAGAAATAAATATTTATCCACAAGCTGAATCAGTTATTATAAAAATAAATAACGAAACTATAATTCTGGCGCATCCATTCTGGAGTATGCAGAAGATTTCTAACTTATCCAAACAGTATGGATGTCCTGATGCTAGGATAGTTTATGTTAATACTTTCATTCAAAACTTAAAGTTATAGGAGCTTTAGCATGTCTTTTCCAACAGATAACGATATACAACGCGTAATTGATATGCAATCTTCCGATTGCGGATTCTTTGTATTGGCGATTTATGCTTTTATTGAAAAATACATGAAATCCGAAATTTCTTATTTTGGGGGAGATGACGATTCTGACGCTACATTTAATACACTCACATACAAGTACATTGGAGCGTTAAAGAATAGAGTAGGTTGGATAACTGACAAAGATCATGATTTTCTTTTTAATATGAAAAATGGGAAACATGCAGCAAATCTTGTTCGTCATCAATTTCAGTCTTTATCAGTAGAAGAAGCAAGAGCGGCTATTAGAGACTTACTTCAATTTTGTGAAATCTCTAATAAATCTGTGAGAGATAGATTTGAACCTCTTAAATCACAACTATCAGAATGGATTCAAAGAATTCCTCCTTCAGAAACAGCAAAAGAATTATTGGAAGCAAATAATAAAATTATCGAAATGCAAAAAAATCTTCCAAATATTATAAAGGAGAGTTCTGAATATCAGGAACTACAAGAGAAATTAAATGAGATAAAAAAGCGATGTGAGATTTTCGAAGTCGAAAAAAAACAATCTGAACAAGCAGCTTCTATGCTAAAGAAAGAAATCGAAAACTATGAACAAAAGCAAGAAGAAGTTCAGAATAAGTTTGGACATTATGAAAGTTATATTTCAAATCTAAAAAGAATGCTAACATACACAAGAACTCGAAATGACTTTGAACATTCAATTCTTCGACTTACATCCGAACAGCAAGATGCCGTTGAACGTATAAAATTCAAAAAAGATTATTTAATAAAAGGTTCTGCTGGTACTGGTAAATCTTTAGTTCTATTAAAAACTGTAGAAAAATTAATCGATGAAACGAAAAATTCTGAATATAAACCTTCTATTACTTTTGTAACATTTACAACTAGTCTGGTAAAATATAATTCCTATGTAGCAAAACTTATGAAGATGGGAATTCCGGAAGAAAATATCAAAACAGCAGATAGCTTCTTTAAAGAAATTCTTGATTTTATTATTCCTAAGCACTATGTGAATTATTCAGAACAATATGTTTTGAATTATAAGAAGATTATTTCTGATATCATATCTAAATATTATGATAATAAAAATATAACTGCCGACGATGTATTTAATGAAGCAACAACATTTATTTGGCCAAATATGATTTCGAAAGAAGAATATCTGGATGAAATGATTGATAGGTCGGGCTTAAAAATTGCACTTAAACATGAACAGCGAATTATTTATTGGGATATTATTTCTAAATTAGAAGAAAAACTTAATCAAGAAAAAGCATGGCTACCTGAATATGCGAAAATTCAAGTAGCTCGAAATATCAAGGAACAACCTTTATCAGATGACGATAAATTTACAGACTATATTTTCATTGATGAAGCCCAAGATTTATCAATTTGTTCCCTATTTTGTATAAAAGAAGTGTGTAGAGCATCGGTCATTATGGCTGGTGATAAAGATCAGACTATTTATCAGATTCAGACTCCGATTATACGTAGCGGAATTGATATTTCAGGAAATTCTTTATCTTTGAAGACCAATTTCAGAAATACAATTCAAATAAATGATGTCGCAGAAAAATATAGGAAATTGATTAAAGGAATGAATCAAGAGACAAATCCTTCTTCTTTCCGTATGGGACCTCCAGTTGAACTTGTTGATTTAGATGTTGAAACTATTCACTCGCAAGATTTATACGAACTAATAGCACAGAGAATAAAAACTTGTATCAATGAATTAGGCTATGCTGCGGAAAATATATGTATTATTTTAAGTGATATTAAGAATCAGAAACCAAATAAAATTATGGCCGAATTATCTAAATTAGGAATTGAGTCTGAAGGCATTAAAGAAAAAGATTATTCTGTAGGTGGAAAAGTAAGCCTTTCAACCATACAATCTTGTAAAGGGTTAGATTTTCCTGTTGTTATTTTATTGGCTGATCACAGGGTCCATTTTAATGATTTAAAATATGATGATGAAACTGTGGAAAGATTACAAAGGAACATGTTTTATGTTGCAATGACCAGAGCAATGGATATGTTAACTGTTATTACTTGGAATAATTCTGAAAATGCAGTTATCAATGATATTAAAAAATGTATTTTAGAATCAAATTAGGAGAACATTTTGATTACTGAACACAAAGAAATTGTACGAACAAATAAAAATTGCGAATTGAGATTAGGTATAGCATCTTGGGATGACGGAAACGGAACTTGCAAATCAATCAAATATACTTGGTTTGATAAAAATGGGAAAGCTTGCAGAGGAGGAGAATTCCCAGTAGAGGCATTGCCTCAAGCATTAGAATTTGCAATTAGAGAAGGTTATATATCTTTATCATAAGGAAGGAGAATAAAAATGGCAACACACATGAGTATACGTTTAGCTTGGCATAACGATGGTTGGAACGGACATATTTGTAAAAAACCGTGTGAAAATACCTATTGTATAGGACCACACTCTTATCCTGGTGGCTTAATTAGTGAAGAACGTGATTTAGAATATGAAGAAACACATGCTGGAGCCCCCATTTGTAACCACCCTTGCAAAGTAGCTTGTAGTCTCAGCGCAAATGCATTTGGAAGCGAACCTATTATTGCAAAGATTGAACCACCTGATTTTTGGAATGGAATCGGAGATCCAATACAATTAAAGCTGCCACCATATACAGCATGTACTTGGTGTTATGAAGAAATGTATGGCCCAAAAGTAACTGATAACGGTCATTTTAATTATGAGAAAAGATTAAACTTCGCAAAAGATTATTTTTCTCAATTTGAAGAAAACAAATCCCTAATATTCTATTGTTCCGGATTTAGTAATCCATTTTCTGAAGATGATGCAGATTGTTATGTTGTTACAGGTATTTCAAGAATCAAGAAAATCGATGATTTTTATTTTTACGATAACACAAATGATGAGATAAAGAAAAAATATGCAGGTGGTTTTGCTTGGCAAAAACCGATTACTTCAAATTATCCTGATGAAGGCTTTTGTATTCCATATTGGAAGTATATGGACAATGAAGACATTATTAATCGTTTAGTAATAAAACCAAGCAATACTTCATCGTTTAAATATGGAAGTAGAGCAGTCAAGAATGATGATGCTATAGAAATTGTAAATCAATTGATTGAATCCGTAGATGTATTAATTGAGATTGATGATAAAACCGAAAATTGGATTTCTAGACGTGAGTGGCTAAATGGTCTACTAAACGAATTATGGAAGGCCAGAGGTCCTTTTCCTGGATTTCCATCTGTTCTTTCAGTATTAAAGCTGGATTGTTTAATTCAAAATTATATAAATCTTACCACAAATGAGGACATGAAACGCTTCTATAATGAAGTTTGTGAATTTTTAAATGGTAAACAAGAAAAAGTATTCGATATTGATATTTCAGATTCAAAAATCATACGAAGAGAATTTCAAAGATTAGAAGAGGCAGAGCAAAAATTACTGATAGAAATCCTTCCGCGTTTTGATATTACGAAAAACCAAATTGTTACAATTCTATCAGATAAAAGGGCTAATTACTCTATTATTTCGGATATTAAGGATATAGTAGATAATCCTTACATAATTTGTGAAGAGTACATTGGATTGGATTCTGATGATTCAATACCTTTCTACAAGATTGACAATGGAATTATATCTTCTCCTGAATATGGATTAGAAAATATTCTTGATTCTGGTTCAACAGAAAGGTTACGAGCATTATGTGTAGATGAATTAAAACGCATTGCAGCGCATTCTTTTGGAAAGGCAGAAACAATTATTTCTTTTGTAAATACAAGACTGGACCGAATGCCGGAATGGAAACGCTATACGTATAAAGTAAAAGATTTAACAATTGAGAAAGAAATAATAGAGAAGGCTCTTTTTATACGAAAAGATGATAATGATGAGCTATTTATTTACTTAAAAACTGTATATGAAGACGAAAGAACCATAGAAAGTATATTTAAGCAATTAGCCGAACGTCCTGATATTCCGTTAACTATGTCAATTTCAACGGAAAAATTTAAGGAAGGTCTCCGGGAGCCTAATTCAAAAATTGCAGAAGTAGCATTTTCTAAATATGAGTATATCTTGGAAAAACAAGCTGAGACTTGTTTCCAGATTTTCAGAAAACCTATTTGTGTCCTATCTGGTGCTGCAGGAACAGGAAAAACTACAGTTATTAAAACTCTTGTAGAAAATATAAAAAGAGTTCATGGTCAAGGAGTAGGGATATTACTGTTAGCACCGACAGGAAAAGCTGCAGAACGTATCAAAAATCAAACAGGAGAAAAATCAAGTACAATACATTCATATCTTGCAAGTAACGGCTGGATAAATGAAAATTTCACATTAAAGCGTTCTGGCGGAAAAATGGGACAAGATTTAAATACTCTTATCATAGATGAAAGTTCTATGATTGATTTAAATCTCTTTGCGACATTACTGAGAGCAATTAATTGGAATTCTATCCGTCGATTAATTCTAGTTGGAGACCCAAATCAATTACCGCCTATAGGAAAGGGAAAAGTATTTGCTGATACAATAGCTTGGTTAAGCAAGGATTATGCTCAAAATATTGGTACATTAACAGAAAACATCAGACAACTAAGGAATCAAGTTGAAGGTAATGGTACGGGCATTCTTGATTTGGCAGAATTATTTATTCAAGAAAATCAAAAATCTGATGATACTGAAAAATGTAATATATTAAAAACACACAAAGAACAATTATTCACTAAAATCCTTGAAAAAGGAAATGGGCCTATAGACAAAGATTTAAGTGTTTATTTCTGGAAAGAGCAAAATGAATTAGACGAAACACTTAAAAAAGTTCTTATCAAAGATATGGAAGATATTACTGGCTTACGTGAATACAAAAATAACGATGAATTATGGAGAAAAGCATTACAAGGCGAAGGAGAAACTATTAATCCAGATTCTATTCAAATAATATCTCCGTATAGAGGTGAATTATATGGAACTGATGCCTTAAACAGTTTTATGCAATCAGAGTTTAATTCATATTGGATAAACAAATGTGAAAATAATGGAATTACTTATTTTGATAAAGTGATTCAATTCAGGAATCGTCCTAAATCTGATATGGCTTACGCATATAATTTTGCAACAAGACAAACTGAAAGAAAAGAGATTTATAATGGGGAAATGGGTATTGTCTATTATCATCCATTTGATAAAAAAGATAATAGACATATGTATCAAAAAGTCATAGAACGATTCCAGGTTGAATTTTCAAGTAAAAGCAGAAAGGGACTCCGATATAATTATGGTAAGAATCTCTGGAAAGATTCAGAAGGAAAATATATTCCAGAGCAAAAAGTAGAAGAAAACCTTGAACTTGCATATGCCATTAGTGTACATAAATCTCAAGGTTCAGAATTCGACAATGTATATATTGTTATTCCTAAACGAGATAGCCACTTATTAACCATGGAATTACTCTACACAGCAATTACACGAGCCCAGAAAAAAGTCACTCTTTTCTTACAGGATGATATAGGAACTCTAACAACTCTTGGACATATAGAGAAATCGGCAATACAAAAGATAAATTCATCAGTATTTGAGTTTAAGCCACTACCAGAAGATATTCTTTATATAAATGTATGTAAATGGCATGAAGATAGCAAAAAGCTTGCCACTTTGTCTAAATATTTCGTACGTTCTAAATCAGAAGTAGTCATAACCAATTTACTTGTATCAGAAAGTATCCCTTTTGAATATGAGACCCCATTATATGCTCCTGATGGGACTATGTACTTACCTGACTTTACAGTTACATTTAGAGGTGATACTTACTACTGGGAACATGTTGGTATGCTTGATAATCCAGGTTATAAAGCCCACTGGGAAAAGAAAGAAAAATGGTATGAAGAACATTTTCCAGGAAAACTTATAGTAACTTACGAGGGAGCTGACTTAACAACAAAAGCAAAGGAAATTATTGACAATAATAAATAGGAAAGTTTATAGGAGCTATATGCCAGCAGGATGGAACCAGACTTCCGGCACAGTCCGTGAAGGTGCGATTGATGAAGATACATTCTGGATGCTTTTCAATTATGTATTTTCTGATAGTTCGGCAAAGCGAACAACATATAAATTTGGTCTCATAAAATCGATTCTGGATAATCTTTTTAATAGTGAAGGGGGGGATTATTCTCTTTTTATCAGTTATGAAAACCTTTTTGGAAAGTTTGCAGAAAATTACTGGAATCTGGTTACTAAATATCATTTAAAACAAATGATTCCAGATGGAAAAAGCGAATATTCCAAAATTGAACAAATATTCATGGCTCTAATTGAAGAAGAGCCATCATTTGCTGATTTTCCATTTACTTCCATTCCTGAGGAGAAACGTAAGTCCATAATAAAGCAAGTCAGTAGTGACTGCAGAAGAAACGTAATTGGAGCTTTACATAGGGATTTTCAGGATTGTCTCTATGCTTTCGACCTAAAAGGTGAAGGATTATATTTGAACGCTCATGCCTTTAATTTCATGCTTAAATATAAAGTAGAAATTGAAAAGCTTAACTATTATTCATGGGCAAAGTTCCTTGAAAAAATAAATGATGAATCTGTTGTCGTAAAACTCTTGGATAAACTGGAATTGGCAACACCGCAAAGAGATGATCTTTCACTATTCCGTCAGGTACTTTATCAAGAATTTGAGCAGGATATTTGTTTTTATTGCGGAAAAAAATTGCATGAAATGCACGTGGACCATTTTATTCCCTGGAGTTTCATTAAAGAAGATAAGCTATGGAACTTTGTTTTGGCATGTCCAGCCTGCAATATACGCAAGAGTAATAAAATTCCAAAAATGGAATATATCAAAATAATACAAACCAGAAATGACAAGTTGAGAAAGCTTAATACAAGTTTTATTCAGAATCAATTCAAAACATATAAGCCACAGTTAATCAGCGACATGTGGAAATATGCACAGAGCGGTGGCTTTGTCGTAATGTTATGATATTTAGAAAATAAAGGAGACTTGACTTGATATACAAAATAAAAATCACAGCAATCCGTAAAGCAGATTACAAGGATTTGCAACAAAAATACGAAAATCCTATTCTGCACGCATGTGATATTCAGGAAGGGCAGGTATTTATTGCAAACGGTTGGCAGCGACCAGAAGGAATGTGCGAATCAGCATGGGAAAGCATTTCTCCATTTGTGATGACTCTGGCACATGGCGGTGAAAATATTTATGATGGTTGGATGAAGAATCCAAAGTCTGCAATGATAAGTTGCAACGATGGCTTCAGGCCGGTAAGTTTTTTGATTGAAGTAATTGATGAATAAAAATTGGAGATAAATAAAATGAAACTATTAATCGTAATCGACATGCAGAATGATTTTATAGGTGGAGCTCTTGGAACAAAAGAAGCGGTAGCTATAGTACCGAATGTTGCAAAAAAAATTGCCGATGCACGTGCTGCAGGAGCATAGTGTATTATACTGGTTTCAATTCCAGAATATGGTTTACTTTATCTTTCAGGCTCTGTTTTACAATATTTTCTAAGTTATCAATTTCAATTAAATAGCAGGCAGACTTTCCAGTTACCGAATCTTCATCAGTTTCATAGGCCGGCATTCCATTTGGATGCAAAATGAAAAATGAACCGCCAAATAATTTTATAAATTCCTGGCATTCTTCCTCATCAAAAAAATCATGCCATTGTCTAGGTCTGTCTTCTGTGATAATTTCATCTGGAGTTTTATAATCTGGATCCATTAAATCACTTAAACCGACACATAGCCGTGGAGAAAACTGTAATTGTTCATCGTGGTCTATCCATTTTTTATTCCTTTCATACATCTTACAGTGAGCTAATCCCAATTCTTTATAATTGATTTTTCCGACAGTATCTTCACATCGCTTAAACCTCAACTTCTGTTCATCAAGATTCTTCTGCAAGTCATGTCAAGTCCGGCGTGAATTTTCCGCTTTTATCCGGCGAGAATTGTCCGGTTTTCGGCAAAAAAATTATTCGAAGCCAACGGCTCCGACTTTCAGGCGTCCCTTCATACGGTAGGAATCAGCCTGTAAGCTCAAGGTGTGTG
>JAAYPH010000147.1 GCA_012519955.1 Candidatus Epulonipiscium sp. | reverse complement strand
TTATTTTGTTTTTAAGACCCCTTCTATTATAACAAACCGTTCATTGACTTCTTTCTTGATTTCGTCATGGTCTCGTTCGTTTTTTCCTTCGTTCGTTAATATCACTTCTGCTATAAGTTTAATATCTTTGTACATTTGTTCTTGGATTATTTCTACTCTATTGATGGCTTTTGTATTCTCTTCTATGGCTTTTGTATTTTCTAGTACTTGTGTTTCTAGTCTA
Source organism: Candidatus Epulonipiscium sp. (assembly GCA_012519955.1). Classification (GTDB taxonomy): domain Bacteria; phylum Bacillota; class Clostridia; order Lachnospirales; family Defluviitaleaceae; genus Defluviitalea; species Defluviitalea saccharophila. Next base: position 6,163 of record JAAYPH010000147.1, on the reverse strand, counting down.
TCAAATCTTTCTTCTAAACCGTCAATTCTTTTTTCTAGCCCATCAATTCTTCCTTCTAAGCCATCGATTCTTTTTTCTAAACCATCAATTCTTCCTTCTAAGCCATCGATTCTTTTTTCTAAACCATCAAACCTATCTTCGAGTTTATTAAATCTGTTGTCAATATGATCGAACTTTTTAATAAACTCTCCATACATCTTTTCCATCATTGCAAACATTTTGTCTTCCATATCCCGTCACCTCCATAAACCCATTATAGTATAATTCGCAGAAAAACTAAAGGCTAAAAATAAAAACCCATCTTCTTAAAGAAGACAGGTTCTTAGGTTAGATTAATGCATTGATTTTGTCTACCAAACGGTCCTTGGGTACTGCGCCCATGATTTGGTCCACTACTTCGCCGTTTTTAAAGAACATAAGCGTTGGAACGCTCATAATGCGGTATTTTGCAGCTAAATCTCTTGCTTCGTCTACGTCTACTTTGAATATTTTAGCTTTGCCATCCATTTCTTCTGCAAGCTGGTCGATAACAGGAGCCATCATTTTACATGGGCCACACCAGGTTGCAAAAAAGTCTACTAATACCAATTCCTTAGAATCCAATACTTCTGTTTGGAACTCCTGGTTTGTAAGTTGTTTTGCCATGATTATTCTCCTTTCGGTTGCAGGGTTGTAAAACCCTGAATTAACATTAGTATTTGAAAAAACACAGTATTTCATACAACATTATAATTGTATCAGAAAATGTTATAATAATAGTATAATAACAATTTGATGAATATGCAAGTAAAAATCAATAAGCCCAGAAAGGAGATTCTTATGAAGCCTTATGAAGATTTAATCGCAGAAATTGCAACACAAGGCATTCCGAATAAGCCATTTTTTACAGTCATACAGTTAAACAACGGTCATGTGTATACCATAGAAGCGGACTCAACGGAAGAACTTTATCAAACTGTAACTAAGATTGAAGAAGAAGCAAGGCAAAAAGGCTTACTCTAGCAAACCAAAGGGTTTACCCTTCGTAAGATACGATTTCAATCTTTTCAATAATTACTGCTTCTGTTGGTGCGCTATGTTCGTCTGTTTCTACTGCTGCAATGGCATCTACTACATCCATTCCTTCAAAGACTTGCCCAAATACGGTATGAACACCATCAAGCCAAGGAGTCCCTCCCTTTTCCTCATAAAGTTTCACCACTGCTTCCGGATATCCGGATTTGCTTAAATCTTTTAGCATCTCTTCTTCCACAACTTTTTTCTGTACGATAAAGAATTGGCTTCCATTGGTGTTGGGGCCGCTATTTGCCATGGCAAGGGCACCTCTAAAGTTAAGGGCGTATGGATGGAACTCATCTTCAAAAGGTTTTCCCCATATGCTTTCTCCACCTCTTCCGGTGCCTTCAGGGTCTCCCCCCTGAATCATAAAGTCGTTAATCACTCTATGAAAGGTGAGTCCATCATAGTACCCGTTCTTTGCATGGGTTGCGAAGTTTTCAACTGCCTTTGGCGCATATTCAGGGAAAAGGCGCATTTTAATAACCCCTTTATTGGTTGTCATTACTGCGATTTCTTCTCCCGGCTGCGGCGGGTCAAACTGAGTTGTATCGTATATAATCTCTTCGGATTCTTCTGTTTGTTGGGCAATTTCAGGTTCCTTTTTCAAACTTTCTGCCATATTTTTTTGTGCAGCTGTACATCCAGTTAGAATTAAGCTGAATGTACATACTAAAAACAGTAACTTTTTCAATGTCATTCTTCCCTTCTTTTGTTTGTACTTTTATGTCTTTTTATCACATCTCATCATTATAGCACAAACAAAAAATTTGGGTAGTGGATTTTTATAGAAAATTATGGTTAGATATAAGGCAGAAATTTTTATAATGCAATTTGGTCAAAACCCATATGATTCATAAACCTAAAGAAAGCATCTATACCTTCTTTGGTTTGTTTATAGACTCCCGCATGTTCTAAAACGGTTTTAAATTTAATTCCTACTTCTTTTTCTATAACTTCTTTGGCTTTTTCTTCACTTAAAGCAGTGCCGTATACCGATATAAGTTCATTGATCCAGGGTTCATGTTGATTAAGATCCGGATGAAGTTTAAGCTGTTCTTCTAAAGATACCTTGCCTTTTAGAATTTCTTTAATTTGACCCAGCTGTTCGTTAAGTCTTCCCGGCAGCACCGCTAACCCCATGACTTCAATTAAGCCTATATTTTCTTTTTTAATATGATGTACTTCTTCATGGGGATGGAAGATGCCATAAGGGTGCTCCTCACTTGTTCTATTGTTTCTTAAAACCAAGTCTATTTCCCATTCTTTTTCTTTATTTTTGCGGACTATGGGAGTTATGGTATTGTGAGGCGTTATGCCTTCAACGGTTTTGGTAAAGGCATAAATCCCCGCTTCTTCATCGGTATATTTTCTCCATTCTTCTAAAATGGCAAAGGATAGTTTTTCTAAGTCTTTTCTCTCTTGTCCCCTTAGTCGTATAACGGACATGGGCCATTTGACGATACCGATTTTTACATCTTTATAGTCTTTATGGGTAAAAGAATAGATTATTTCTGCTTCTTCCACAGGGAAGATATGTCTTCCTCCCTGGTAGTGGTCATGGCTTAGTATGGAACCTCCAACTATAGGAAGGTCTGCATTGGAGCCCACAAAGTAGTGGGGAAAACGTTCTACAAAGTCAAACATCCTTGTAAAGCTTTTTTCTGTAAGTTTCATAGGGGTATGCTGTCCGTTAAGAACAATACAGTGTTCATTGTAATAGATATATGGAGAATACTGAAAATACCATTCTTCTCCTCCAAGATTTAAAGGAATGACTCTATGGTTTTGTCTTGCCGGATGATTGACCCTTCCGGAATAACCTACGTTTTCTACGCATAAAAGACATTTGGGATAACCGCTTTGGGGGGCGTTTTTAGCGGCTGCTATTTCTTTCGGGTCTTTTTCCGGCTTTGACAAGTTCACTGTAATTTCTAAAGCTCCATATTCCGTATGGGCTTTCCAATAAAGGTTTTTTGCTATTCTGTTCATACGGATATAGGTGGTGTTTTGGGAAAAGTCGTAAAAATACTCTGTTGCTTTTTGAATGCCTTCACTTTCTTCCAGTTCTTCAAAGGTTCTTACCACTTCTCCCTGTCTTGGGGTTAATAAGCCCATGATTTTGGTGTCCAATAAATCTCTATGGGTATTGGTGTTTTCTTCAAGGATACCTTTCTCATAAGCATAATCTAAAAGATTATCCAGTATATCATAAATATTAATATCTTTAGTATCTATATCTCCTTCATAGGGTTCTTTAACTTCCAGTAGATCCATTAAAGCGTTTCTTGAAGGAATGATATCGTATGGGGTAATTAATTGTTTATCCAAAGCGTAACATAGTAATCGCTCTATTTCTTTCTGGGGACAAATCTTATCCATTGGTCTCTCCTTCCTAGTCCTGATATCCGTCCGGATGGGTTCTATGCCAATTCCATGCAGTTTCTATGATTTCTTCTAAACGGTTGTATTTTGGATTCCAGCCTAATTCTTTTATGATTTTATCTGAAGATGCGATAAGAACTGCCGGATCTCCTGCCCGTCTTGGTGCAATCTCAGCAGGGATTGCTTTGCCTGTTACCTTTCTTGCTGCTTCTATCACTTCTTTTACAGAAAATCCCTTGCCGTTCCCTAGATTATAAATCGCTGAAGTATTGTTTTTTCTAAGTTTTTCTACGGCAAGAATATGGGCATCTGCAAGGTCTGTTACATGGATATAATCCCTTATACAGCTGCCGTCTTTGGTTGGATAGTCATCACCAAATATCATAATTTTATCTCTTTTTCCTAAAGCCACTTGAAGAATAATGGGAATAAGATGGCTTTCAGGATTGTGGTCTTCACCAATTTTTCCACTTATATGAGCACCGGCAGCATTAAAGTAGCGAAGCACTACATATTTTATGCCGTAGGCATTGTCGCACCATTTTAACATCTTTTCTACGGCAAGCTTTGTATCTCCATAGGGGTTTGTGGGAAAAGTTTTATCACTTTCTAATATTGGAATGTTTTCCGGTTCCCCGTAGGTTGCTGCTGTAGAGGAAAATACTATTTTCTTTACGTTATATTCACGCATTTTTTTAAGCAAAACAACTGTTCCGTATACATTGTTATCATAATACTTTAAGGGTTCCTGAACACTTTCCCCTACTAAAGATTCTGCTGCAAAATCTATCACAGCATCTATATTATTTTCTTTAAATACTTTATCTAAAAAGGCTTCATCCCTGATATCTCCTATATATAGTTTTGCCTCGGGGTTTACTGCGGCCTTGTGGCCTTTTTGAAGATTATCTGCTACAATAACTTCTTCACCTTTTGCAATAAGTTCTTCTACGGTGTGGCTTCCGATATAACCTGCACCGCCGCATACTAAAATGGACATTCTATCCCTCCTAATCTATTTTTCTTGCCCCGTCTCCGATATTGGCAATGTAGAAATCTGGTTTTAGGCCGGTTTTCTTTTCGTAGTTTTCACCCACCTGCCTCATAAATTTGTTGACCGCCTCTTCTTTTACAACAGAGATGGTACAACCTCCAAAACCTGCTCCGGTCATACGGGAACCTAAAACGCCATCCACTTTCCATGCTTCTTCTACTAAAGTATCTAATTCAAATCCGGTTACTTCATATAAGTCTCTTAAGGATTTGTGAGATTCATTAAGTAGTTTTCCAAAAGCTGCGATATCTCCTTGCTTAAGCTTTGCAACCGCTTCTTTTACCCGGGCATTTTCATATACTGCATGTTCTGCTCTTTTTCTTACGGTTTCAAAGGTAATTAGATGTTTGTTGGCTTCCCATTCTTCTGGGGTAAGATCTGCCAGATAGTCGATATCCAAGCGGGTTTGAAGGGCTGCAACCGCCATATCGCATTCTCTTCTTCTTTCGTTGTATTTTGAATCTTCTAAGCCTCTTCGTTTATTGGTATTGGCAATAACGAGTTTCATACCTTGAAGGTTTACGGGAACATATTCGTATTCCAGGGTATCACAGTTAAGATAAATGGCTCTGTCTTTTTTACCCATGCCTATGGCAAATTGGTCCATGATGCCGCAGTTAACGCCTACAAATTCATTTTCTGCTTTTTGAGAAAGTTTAACCATTTCCAGTTGGTCGATGTCGCAGTTAAAGAAATCCTTTAATAATACAGAGGTAACCAGCTCAATGGATGCGGAAGAAGAAAGCCCTGCTCCATTGGGAATGGTCCCATGATATAAAACCTCAAAACCTCCGAGGGTAAAGCCCTTTTTAAGAAATTGATCTATTACGCCTTTAGGATAGTTTGCCCAGTTGTCTTTTTTATCGTAGACGATATGACTTAAATCTACTTCTATGGTGTCAGGAAAGTTAAGGGATGCAAATTTAATCTTATTGTCATTTCTTTTTCTGGCAACAGCAGTGGTTCCAAAATCCAGGGCACAGGGGAAAACGTTCCCGCCGTTGTAGTCGATATGTTCTCCTATTAAATTGATTCTTCCCGGTGCGAAGAAAAGACTTGGTTCTTCTCCTTCACCATAGATTTCTATAAATCGGTTTTTAAGTTCTTGATTACTCATAATGACCTCCCTATATTTTTATAAATTTATTTGTTTTTAGGACTTGTGCAGGAATCTCTGACAATGAGATTGGTATCCAGGATGATTTTTTGAAAACCTTGGGTTGGATGTTTTATGATATCCAGTAAAAGCTTTGCCGAAGCTTTACCGAGAGAATACATATTTTGGTCCACAGTTGTAAGCTTTGGCTCACTGATTTCTGAGATGACGATATTGTCATAGCCTATGACGGATAAATCTTTTGGAATGGCGATTCCCATTTTTTTTGCTGCCTGCATCACGCCTACGCCCATCCAGTCGTTGCAGGCAAAGATTGCTGTTGGGATTTCTTTTTGTTCCAGTCTTTTTTGCACTGCCTGTATGGCAAGTTCTACGGTTTCTAATCCATTTCCGCTTTCTATCACCAGGATATTTTCTTCCTTTATAGGAATTTGGTGCTTTTGTAAGGTTTCATAGTAAATTTGTTCTTTGATATCATAAGAGTAACTGTTTTTAGCTCTTAAAAAGGCAATATCCCTATGGCCCAGCTTGATAAGATATTCCAGGGCCTG
>JAAYPH010000146.1 GCA_012519955.1 Candidatus Epulonipiscium sp. | reverse complement strand
TGGAAGAATATTTTTAAAGAAGATTATTTGTTAGAAGATGATTTTAACCAATGTACTTCCATTCAAGAAATAGAAAATTACATTACGGATAAGATCAAGACTATCTCTAATTGTATTTGCGACATACGAAGAAGTGATGGAAAATGTGTGATTGATGATATCAAGGAGTATATCGACAGGTATTATTATACAGATATCACTCTGGTGCAGCTATCCAATAAATATTATATGAATGCCAATTATTTAAGCCAATTATTTAAGCAGGAAACAGGTATAGGATTTTCAGAATATATTACTCAGGTTCGCCTTAAAAAAGCAGAAGACTTACTTCTTAACACCAAGTTAAAAACCTATGAAATTTCTCAAATGGTCGGATATACGGATTCCAGATATTTTGGAAAAGTATTCACAAAACATTATAATTATACACCTTCACAGTTTAGAGAAAAGTATTTACAAGAAAAAGAACAATAAAGGATAAAACAAATATACAAGAAAATTGTGAAAATAGTAGGTGGATTCTATGAAAAAAGTTCATTTATCTTTAAAGATACTATTCAATGTCATATTGATTCTTTCCCTTGTTCTTAATATTTTTTTAATCCTTCAAAAAGTAGAACTTTTAAAATTGGACGAATTGCAATCCAAAGAGGATAAATTGGATGTAAACGCCATTGAAGAATATGTATGGATTGCAACCATGACATCCCATGAGATGTATGTTGAACACGAACAAAAAGCCCTTAAGCAGTTTGGAAAAGAAAAAGGAATCAAAGTTACCATAGAAGGCCCCAAACAGTATGATATTCCAGGACAAATTCTTGCCATTGAACAAGCCATTAAAAGAAAACCGGCAGGAATCATGGTGCTTGGAATGGAAAAAAGCCTAATTCCTGCCGTGAATAAGGCCGTTGAAGCAGGGATTCCAACCATTACGGTGGATGCGGACCTTCCGGAAAGCAAGCGGCTTGCCCATGTAGGTTCCAATTGGTTTGATATTGGGGTTAAACAAGGAGAAGCCATGGCAAAATTAATCGGTGGAAAAGGTAAAGTGGCGATGCTTGGGATTGGTGGGGCGGACAATATGCAGGAGGGCTTTAAAGGATTTAAAAGTGTTCTTAGCAATTATTCGGACATTATTGTTCTTGGTGAGTTTGATGACATGTCCGATGTGGATGAAGCCTACAGAATCACAAAGGAATTATTAACCCAGCACCTGGATATTGCGGGAATCGCCGGTTTTGACTCCAATAGCGGTCCCGGAATTGGTAAAGCGATTAAAGAAATGGACATGGTAGGAAAAGTTAAAGTGACTTCAGTGGATATGCAGCCTCAACATGTACAACTCTTAAAAGAAGGGGTTATACACAAGCTCATAGGACAAAAAAGAGAACTATTCACCTATTATGGTGCACAATTGCTATATGATATCAATCATAGTAACATTAATATTACACCTCAGGATGAAATGAATAATATCACCTCCATACCTGAGATGATTTATACAGGCTTAGTTGAAATCGATAAAAACAATGTAGATAAAATATTTGAAAGTACAGATTAATCCGTTTAAAAGAAGCATATGGGATATGTAGTCCTATAGCTTCTTTTTTTGTCTATATAAATCTACTAAAAAAAGTACACCTTCGCACCTAATTATTGTCACATTGAATAAGACCCCCTTTCATAATAGAATGAGTACACAAAGCAAGGCAATGATTCATCATTCAAAAAACAAATTTAAAGGGGAGGTTTTATGATGAAAAAGTTTTTCGCATTATTCTTAGTTTCAATTTTAATGATTTCCGCATTGACCGCATGTGGAGCAAAGCAAAAAACTGGCAGCACCAATCAGGCAGAGACAGAAACAAGTGGTACTGAAAACAAGGATAAGAAATTAAAAATTGCTTTTGCTTTTCAAGATTTAGAAACTGAATTTTGGGTAGCAGCACACAAAACAATCATTGAAACTTTAACCGCACAAGGTATTGAAGTGATTGAAAGAAATGCAAACGAAGATGCCAATAAACAATTAGAGCAAGTAAAAGACGCTATTGCTCAAGGGGCAGACGGAATCATCGTTATTCCTCAAGATGGAGAAAGTGCTTTAACCATTATTGATGAAGCAAACAAAGCTGGTGTGCCAATTGCCATTTTTAATAGACCACCAAGCAACGATTCCAACAATGCAATCGTAGTTGTAGCAGATAATGCGGTTATCGCTGAAGCAGCTGTTGATCATATGGTAGCTGAAGCACAAAAGAAATTTGAAGCAACTGGCAAAAAATTAACTCCATTAATCATGGTTGGAGACTTAGGAGACCCAAATGCTATTGCCAGAAAAGATGGTTTCTACAAAGCAATTCAAAAGAATCCTGATATCTTTAATGACGTTATAGAAGTACCAACAAAATGGGATGGAGCAACTGCTCTTGCAAACTTACAAAGTGCAATGCAGGCGAATCCAGAAGTAGATTTCTTATACACATGTTCAGACTTCATGTTCCCACAGATTAAAGCTGTATTAGAACCTTTAGGAAAATGGAAAAAAGTTGGAGAAGAAGGCCATGTCATCATGGGCGGCTTAGATGGAGACTCAACAGCAGGACGTTTAATAGACGAAGGGTATGTGGATTCAACAGGTGTTCAAGACTTAAAATTTGAATCTGAAGCGGCAATGAATGCGATCTTAAAAGCAATTGAAGCTGGAGAAAAAACACCTAAAGAATGGATTCAAGACCCAGGATTTGCTTTAACTCAAGCCAACTTAACTGAGAAAAGAATGGATATGTGGGGCAACCAAATTCGTGAAAACTAATTAAAATGAATACAATCATAAGTCAATAAAGGGGCAAGAAATTGCCCCCTCTATTTTAAGAATAAAACCTAAGTAAAGGAGGACAAAAAGTGGATCTTACTAAAATTTCATCAAAAAAATCAGGCTCTATATTTAAAAAGATGCTGATGTCCGAGTACTTTGTACTTTACTTAACCATCGTTTACTTTTTAATTCTAGTGCCCTTTGTCCCAGGCCTTGGTTCCATGCGTAATTTAAGCAATGTATTCTCAAATATGTGGCCGCTGTTTGCAGTAGCCATGGGGCAAACCGTTATTTTAATACTTGGTTTAATTGATTTATCTCAAGTATCTATTATAGGTCTTACAAGTGTTATTGGTGCAATGATTATGTCTACTGGTTTTAACCCGGAATTATTTAAAAACGCTCCCATCTGGGGAACGCTTGTAAGTGAAAACGGAGGACCATTAGCCGGAAGTCCTTTAGCAGTTCCTGCAGCAATTATTGTGATGTTATTGGTGGGCGTATTGATTGGATTTTTAAATGGGGTAGCTATTTCTAAATTAAAAATGACACCCTTTATGGTTACATTGGTATCACAATTGTTTTTCCTGGCCTTTGCAATTTATTTAACCAAATCCCAAAATATTATGAACTTGCCTCAAGGTTATAAAGCTATAGGAACAGAGGGCTTTGGCTTTATTCCATATTCTTTAATCATTATGCTCATTCTTGCAATCATTGTTCATTTCTTTTTAAGTCATTCGATGTTAGGAAGATGGTTTTATGCTGTAGGTACGAACCAAAAAGCTTCTGCAGTTTCTGGTATACCTACAGATAAAGTGATTATTTATGGCTATATGTTTAGCGGCTTTTGTGCAGCAGTATCTTCTGTACTGTATTCTTCAAGACTCGGGATTGGTCAGCCCACTATGGGAAATACAATCTTAATGGATGTTATAGGGGCAACAGTAATCGGCGGAACAAGTATGTTTGGAGGAAAAGGAAAAGTGGTTTGGACGCTCCTTGGAGTATTTTTCTTTACTTTACTTGCGAATACTCTAAACTTACTTAATCTTTCCTACTTCACCATTAATATCGTTAAAGGGATTGTGATTCTTATAGCAGCATTCATTGATGTAACAAGAATTCGCATTGTTTCAAAGCAAAGCGGAAAGGCAGGTGCTTAAGATGAATGATGTGGTTTTAGAACTTCAAGGCATCGATAAAAGCTTCTTTGAGGTTAAAGTCTTAAAGGGAGTTAACTTTAAGGTAAAGAAAGGAAAAGTCCTTAGTTTAATAGGAGAAAATGGTGCCGGAAAATCAACCTTGATGAATATTATCGGAGGCATCTTCCCGCCGACAGCAGGCACTATGAAAATGGAAGACAAGCCTTATAGCCCTAAAGGACCGGGGGATGCAATGGAAGCCGGAATTGCATTTATCCATCAGGAACTGAATTTATTCCCCAATTTAAGCATTGCAGACAATATGTTTATTACGAATTTTCCTACTATAGCAAAAGTACCTTTAATTAAAAAGAGCGTTATCAAAGAAAAAACAAAAGAATTATTAAAATCCATTGAATTAGATATATCCCCTGATACGTTGGTTGAAAAACTATCTCCCGGAGAAAGACAGTTAGTAGAAATTTGCAAGGCCTTAAGTACAGATCCTAAAATCATTATTTTTGATGAACCTACTACTTCTCTTACCAACAGAGAAACCGAAAGACTTTTTGAAATTATTAACAACTTACGGGAACAAGGCAAAGCGATTATATATATATCCCATATTCTTAACGATGTTATGAATATTTCCGACGAAATTGTAGTCCTTAGGGACGGACAGGTAACAGATTCCGGTGCCAAAGAAGAATTCACAATTGATCGAATGATTTCTTCTATGGTAGGAAGGGATATTAATCAATTGTATCCAGAGAGAATGTCAAAACCACAGGAAGAATCCGCTTTAGTCGTTAAAGGAGTTTCTCAAAGTGGAATTGTTAAAGATATAAACTTTGAACTTAAAAAAGGAGAAGTCTTAGGGATTTTCGGACTCATGGGTTCCGGTCGAAGTGAACTGGCAAGAATTATTTATGGTCTTGATCCCTATGAAAAAGGGGAAATTATGATTAATGGCAATAAGATCGATAAAACTTCTCCTATGACCAGTATTAAAAATGGAGTAGCTTTTGTAACAGAAGACAGAAAAAATGAAGGGCTATTATTAGAAACCTCTATTTTTGAGAATATGAGCCTTGCAGCCATGCCCTCCTATACGAAGCCTCCTTTTAAATTTCTAAAATGGAATGACATGTTTAACGCAGTGGATAAAATAGCAAAAACCCTAAGATTAAAAAGCGGAGACATTAAAAAATATGCACCAAAAAGCTTAAGTGGAGGAAACCAACAAAAAGTCGTTATTGGAAAATGGCTTATGGCGGAGCCATCGATTCTCATTGTGGACGAACCTACAAGAGGCATAGATGTCGGTGCAAAATATGAGGTTTACTCTGTTATCAATGAATTGGCAGCAGAAGGCAAAGGTATTCTAATGATCTCTTCTGAGTTAGAAGAATTAATGGGAACCTGTGACAGAATTCTTGTTATGAGTCAAGGGGAGATTGTTGGAGAATTTAAAACCAGTGAATTTAATAATCAAAGTATTTTACGGGTAGCATTTAGACAAGGCGCTTAAATACTTCATGAAGGGAGGAACAAAAAATGGCAAATCAAAAAAATAAACTTATTATCACATTAATGGAGAACATGCCTATTGTACTGTTTGTCACCATTTTTATTATCTTTGGCATCCTTTCTCCCAGTTTCTTTAGTTATAAAAATATGGAGAACATTGCAACCAGCGCTTCATATATAGGGATTACAGCAGTAGGAATGACGTTTGTATTATTAACGGCTGGAATTGATTTATCTGTCGGAGCGACCATGTATCTTTCAGCAGCAGTTGCTGGATTATTAATTCAAAATTATCATTTTCCTGTTTGGCTTGCATTATTTATTGGAGTCTGCGTTGGTGCAGTGATGGGAATGATTAATTCCTTTGTCATTATCAAATTAAAAATCCTGCCATTCATTACGACATTAAGTACAATGGTTGCAGGACGGGGTGTAGCACTTTTAATGACCAAATCCCAAAGCATTATGTTACCCGAAAGCGTTATGAAAATAGGATATGCAAGGGTTTTAGGAATCCCATTGCCAATCATTTTCTTTGCGATTATTGTTTTAGCTTCTCATATTTTGTTAAAACGAACCCCCCTTGGACGGCAAATCTATGCAGTAGGGAATGATATTGAAGCAGCTAAAAAGGCAGGCATCAACACAACAAAGGTACTTGCCATCGTATATATCATCTGCGGTGTGTTGGCGGCTATTGGAGGCATTATCTCCGTTGCACAGATGGGTATTGTCAATGCAGGATTTGGTGAAAGCAGTGAATTTGATGCAATCTCAGCTTCAATCCTTGGCGGAACCAGTATGTTTGGAGGCCTTGGGGCTGTATTCCCGGGAACAGTTATAGGAACCGTACTGATACAAATGATTCAGGCAGGATTGGTGTATTTGAAAGTGGATTTATACATTCAGCCTATGATTTCGGCAGGTATTATTTTTATAGCGGTTCTCCTGGATAGTATAAGAACAACACAAATCACCAAATTACAAAGAAGAAATATCAGAAATGAAAATTTATAAGAATTTAGAGTTTTATTAAAGCTATGAAACTTAATTAAAGGTTTTATAGCTTTATATGTTTTGGAATAAAAAAGACTAAGGATGGGATAGTTATGGTGTTTGATATATTAAAAGAAGTAAAAGAAAAAGAAGAAAGAATTTATAAATTCCTTGATCAGAATGGCTATGACGGCATGATTATTGGCAGACAGGATAATTTCTCCTGGATTACCGGAGGAGGCAACAGCCGGGTAATCTGGTCAACTGAACTGGGCTTTTCCTACCTATTCATTACTAAGGAGAAGAAATTTTGCATATCCCAGGTGATGGATGGTCCAAGAATTATGGATGAAGTCCTAAGCCCCTTAGGGTACGACTATATTCCTCTTAGATGGTATGAACAAAATAAAGAAGAGAAATTAGAGGAGCTTATTAAGGGGAAAAAAGTGATATCTGATTTTCCACTGCCGGGGGCAATCTATAATCTTCATGCCATTTATCACCTGCATTATCCCCTTATGGATTCAGAAATAGAAAAATACAGAATCCTTGGCAAAGAAGTGGATGAAATTTTAACCAGTACAGCCCTTGAAATAGAACCGGGTATGACTGAAATGGAAGTAGAAGGCATGCTTATGGGTAAGTTTGGACAAAAGGGGATTATTCCTGATGTTATTTTAATTGGTGCGGATGAAAGGCCCGTAAAATATCGCCACCCTGTTCCAACGGAGAGAAAAATTGATCACTATGTATTCATTAGTCCTTCGATTAAAAAGTGGGGACTCCATGCCAATATTAGCCGTTTGATTTCCTTTGGCAAGCCTTCTTCAGAAATTGCACATAAGTATGAAGCGGCCTGTACCATTGAAGCCCATGTACTCTCCATGTGCAAAGAGGGCACTTATTTTAAAGACATATTGGAAGCAGAGAAAAAACTATATAAAGAACTGGGGTATGAAGAAGAATGGCGTAACCATTTCCAAGGTGGAATCACAGGATATATGGTTGCCAATGCATCATTATGCTTAGATCAGAGTGCAAAACTACAAAACTACCAGTCTTATGAATGGTTCATCACCATTGCAGGAACAAAAAGTGCAGAGCTTGCCCTAAATATCAATAATCAAATAGAGCTTATGTCTCTTGCAGGGTATTGGAAGACAAAAAGCTATACTGCCAATAACCATACCTATGAACTTCCAATCATTATGGAAAGATAAGACAGAGCCATAAAGGAAATTGGAGCAGGGGATATAGTATGATATAATAAGAACATTAAATGATTTCATTGGTCTGGGGCGAAGCTCATGAAAAAATGGATGGTATTATATCTGATTTTAATAGGTTTATTGGTATGGGGATTTATTGGTGTGTTTAATCCTTTCTTTTCGGAATTTGATATGAAGGTTAATAATAAAGAAAAGCAGGTTTCAACGATCCATTTTATTCATTGGACTCCGTTTCCTGAAAAAATATTTGAACAGTTTAACCGCAAATATCCGGATATCGAAATTGAGTATGAGCAAATCGATAGAGAACATTATTCCGATTTACTAAAGTCCAGGATATCCTCCGGTGAACGTATCGATGTGATGGGCATTATGCCTGCAGATTATGAAGAATTTGTATTAACGAATGTATTGGTAGATTTAAGCGATCAACCTTTTTTAGAGAATTATCATCCTAAAGTAAGAGAAGCAATTAAAAGTATGAGCCTTCAGAAAAGAGAATATGCCGTTGTCTATAGGGACTGGGTGTATGGCATATGGTACAACAAAATCATATTTTCAAAATACAATCTGGATATACCTAAAAATTATGAAGAATTTCTCGAGGTGTGCAAGATATTAAAATCTAAAGATGTTGCCCCCATTGTTCTGGGTGGGAGAGATGATTATCATGCCAGATTAATTCTAAGTATACGATTTTTTGATTTTCTTAAAAGTCATCCCGATTGGAGTAAAAACCTTCAGTATGGCAATGTATCATGGAATGACGAAGAATTATTGGATGTTTTAAAGGATATAGAGAACTTTATAAAAGAAGGATATTTAAAGGAAAACAGCTTAGAATTAACTTATCATCAGGCATTTTTAGAATTTGTCAATGGACAGGCTGCTATGATCATTATGGGAGACTGGTCCACCAACTTAATACAGTATGACATAGAAAAAGTTTGTGATCCAGGGGTGTTTCCCATCCCATATAATAAAGAAGGAGAAGTATTAGAAGTACCTGGAAGTAATGGCGATAATCTAATCGGTATTTTTTCAGGCTCAGAAAAAAGAGAGCAGGCAAAGTTATTTCTTGAGTACCTAAGCTCCAAAGAAGCAGCCCAGGTGTATACGGATATTACTATGACGGTGCCGCCTATAAAAGGAATTAATACGGATAATGTGAAATATTATGAGCTTTGGGAACCCTTGCGTAAGGCAAAGCGCATACCGGTTCAGACCAATTTATTAGATAGTGCAAAACAAAAAAGTATCGACCGTAAAGTAAAAGAATTGATTATGGGCAATATTACAGCCGAGGAGCTTTTAGAACAATTCAATAAACCAGATGATTAAAAAACCCTTTTTAGGGTTTTATTTTTTTATGCCTAACCTAAAAAAAGTACACCTTAACACCTAATATCCTACTCACTGTAATGGCGTATGTATGGTGCTATAATCAACTCACAAAAGAAAGTTAAGCATCTAAATATTTTTTTAGCTACGAATTTTTGTTTTTGAAATTAAAAAATGAAAATGAAATACAATAGGAGGTGTTTTGAGTGGAAGATAAGCAGTTGTGGGAAGGGATCTTAAACACATGGGAAATAGAAGCAGCTTCTGTTCATAAGCTAACACAAACAATGAACGAGGGTACAGTATTAGAAGTAGTCAAGACAATAGGAGATTGTAAAGGAAGAGTATTAGTGGCAGGTTGTGGTACATCCGCTGCTGCAGCAAAAAAGATTGCTCATTCCCTATGCTGTGTTGAAAGACCAGCGTGCTATCTAAATCCCTCAGATGCAGTCCATGGGGCTTTGGGGATGCTGCAAAAAGACGATGTGCTTATTTTAATTTCAAAGGGCGGAAATACATTAGAAATTGCAAATTTAATTCCTGCCTGCAAAGCAAAAGGAGCAAAGCTCATTGGCGTAACAGAAAATCCTGAGTCACTCCTGGGAAAAGAAGCAGATATCATACTAAAAGTAAAAGTAGATAAAGAGCCATGTCCTTTTAATATGCTTGCTACAGCAAGTACCATGGCGGTCATTTCAGTATTTGACGCAATAAGCATTGCTCTCATGCATTACACCAATTATACAAAAGAGCAGTTTTTAATCATTCATCCCGGAGGAGCAGTAGGCGAGAGATTACTTAAAAAATAAGAAGGGAGAGAAAGCAATGGGTACAATGAGAGCAGCCGTATTTGAAAGTATCGAGAATATGGTAGTAAGAGAGGTACCGATTCCTGAATGTGAAGAAGATGGTATTTTAATTAAAGTCGAATCCTGTGGGATTTGTGGAGGAGATATCAGAAATTTTCACATTGGTTTAAGACACGGTGTAAAAAGCCAAATCATGGGACATGAAATTGCGGGTACGGTTTACGAAGCAGGCAGTAAGGTAACTCGTTTTAAAGTTGGAGACAGGGTAGCCCTTGCTCCCGATGTAAGTTGTGGAGAATGCTACTACTGCAAACGAGGGTTAGTCAATCTTTGTGTGGATCACAAAATGTTAGGAACCCACTGGCCTGGAGGATTTGCAGAATATATTTATATTCCCGGGTTTGTATTATCAAGGGGCTTTGTGGAGCCTATTCCAGAAGGCCTAAGTTTCGATGAAGCAGCCTTAGGAGAACCGGCATCTTCCGTTATCGCCTGTCAAAAATACAATAATGTAACCGAAGGAGATACGGTTGTAATTATCGGTGACGGCCCTATCGGATGTATTCATATTGAAGTTGCAAGGGCAAGAGGTGCTTCAAAAATTATTATGGTCGGCTTAACAAGACTGGATTCCGTACCTCAGTTTAATCCGGATCATATTATTGATGCCGGAAGTCAAAATCCAGTAGAAGAAGTATTAAAACTTACCAATGGTTTAGGAGCGGATATCGTTATATGCGCGAATCCGGTAACCAAAACCCAGCAGCAGGCGGTAGAAATGGTGAGAAAAAGAGGAAGAGTAGTACTCTTTGGCGGTGTTCCAAAAACTGCTCCAATGACTGAATTAAACAGCAATATGATTCATTACAATGAGCTTACTGTTGTAGGAGCTTTTTCATATCCTTCCATTGGCTTAGAGGAAGCTCTTAGATATATTGCAGAAGGAAAAATCAGTGCGAAAAAATACGTTACTGAAAAAGTAACTTTAGATCATATACCTGAAGGCATGAAATTAGCACAGCAAGGTAAAGCATTAAAAGTCATCGTAAAACCATGGGAGAGATAGAAAAGGAGGATAATCATGTACGAAATAGACAAGAAATTAGAGGACTTGCAAAAACAAGGCAAACCAGTACTCGTTAGTTTAATCGGTGCAGGACAAATGGGTAAGGATATCGTAGCCCAGGTGGAATGTATGGTGGGTATGGAAATTCCTATTGTTGTAGATTTGGACACCAAAACAGCGGTAGAGGCTTATCGTATTGCAGGATATAAGGGCGAAGTTATTACAACAGACGATTTATTAGAAGCAGAAAAGGCCATAGAAGAAGGCAAAAAGGTTGCAACAACAAACTATAAAATTGCTATACAAGCAAGACAAGTTCAAGTTGTTATCGATGCAACAGGTTCCCCTGAAATGGGCGCAAGAGTATCCCTTGACTGTATCAATCATAAAAAGCATATCGTAATGATGAACGTTGAATGTGACATTACCGTTGGACCAATCTTAAGACAAATGGCAGAAAGTGCAGGCATTGTGTACTCTTTAACGGCTGGGGACGAGCCAGGCTCCATTATCGAAGTGTATCGTTTTGCTAAAGCCTTAGGATTTAAGGTAGTTGCGGCAGGAAAAGGAAAGAACAATCCACTAAATCTTTATGCAAATCCTGATGATTTAAAAGAAAAAGCAGAAGCAAGAAATATGAGTGCCAAAATGCTTTGTGAATTTGTAGACGGCTCTAAGACAATGATTGAAATGGCGGCAGTATCCAATGCAACAGGCTTAGTTCCGGATGTTAGAGGTATGCATGGTCCAACTTGTAATATAGAAGACTTAACAAAAGTATTTTGCAGAAAAGACCAGGGCGGAATCCTTGAAAAAGAAGGGGTAGTAGACTTTGGTATAGGCAATATCAATCCGGGGGTATTTGTTATCGTTACAACCGATCATCCTCGTCTCATTGAAGGTTTGGTACAAAGAGACATGGGAGAAGGACCAAACTATTTACTCTTTAGACCTTACCACCTATGCAGCATAGAAACGCCAATTACAGCAGCTCAGGCAGTACTTTACGGAGAATCTACAGCACACCCAATGAAAAAGATTACTTCCGAATGTATCACCGTAGCCAAAAAAGATTTAAAAGCTGGTGAAGTATTGGACGGTATCGGCGAATACTGCTACAGAGCAAGCATTGAAACTGCAGAAGTAGCAAGAGAAGGCAATATGCTTCCAATCGGCCTGGCAAAGGGTGCAGTTTTAAAATGCGATGTAAAAAGCAGAGTAGGTGCTCCCTTTGGAGATGCAATATTAGCAGGGGTAGCCGTAGGGATATTTAAGGATTTTTCTATCGCTAAAGAAAAGACAGAGTATATTGATTTAATTGAACCCAATCAAAAAAACCATGAAATCTATATGGAATATTTCAAACTGTATAAAAAACTCTATGAGGATATAAAAGAAGATTATAAGGCGTTAGCCCATTTAAGAAATTTAAGCAGCCAAAATTAATCGAAGTTATTGAGGAGGAAAAGATATGAAAGCAGAAGCTTTGGGATTGATTGAAACCAAAG
Organism: Candidatus Epulonipiscium sp.; assembly: GCA_012519955.1. Classification (GTDB taxonomy): domain Bacteria; phylum Bacillota; class Clostridia; order Lachnospirales; family Defluviitaleaceae; genus Defluviitalea; species Defluviitalea saccharophila. The sequence goes on along the minus strand of JAAYPH010000146.1, from coordinate 653 downwards.
GGTTAGAAAGGTGTATTGAAGCCTCAGATGTAATGACAAAAACAGCAGATGATATTGGAATCATCGATTATCTCAAGGCGTTTATATAGTGCTGTTATATATGAAACCGATTTTACAAATAAACATACAATACATTCTTTGTTATACGTAAACTCAATAATTAAAGAAAAGAAAGGGGAATTATTTATGAAACCGATTGTAATTGGATGTGACAATGCGGCAGTTGAATTAAAAAATCAAATTATTGCATTACTTATAAAAAAAGAAATACCTTATGAAGATGTAGGGGTAAACAGTACTGCTGATGAAGAAATGTATCCAGCTGTTGCAGGAAAAGTAGCTCATAAAATCATTGAAAGTGACTACAAAAAAGAAGGCATTTTAGTGTGTGGAACAGGGATTGGTATGGCTATTGCAGCCAATAAATATCCAGGAATTTATGCAGCTGTTTGCCATGATATTTTTTCAGCAGAACGCGCCAGATTAAGTAACGACACCAATGTTTTGACCATGGGTGCAAGAGTATTGGCACCTCAATTAGCACTAAAATTGGTTGAAACCTGGCTTGACTTAGAATTTGTTCCGGGAAACTCCACCCCAAAAGTAGAAAAAATAAAAGATATTGAAAAAGAAAACTTTAAATTAATTAGTTA
>JAAYPH010000145.1 GCA_012519955.1 Candidatus Epulonipiscium sp. | reverse complement strand
GAGCATTGTTTTCTGCGCCATCAAGGGTGGCGGAAGCTAACCATCAACTACAACTTGAGCTTTTAAAACTTCCAGATGAAGTGATTTTTTTATATCTCACTTTTTCATAAGCTACTTTACACTACCATGCATGAAATAGCACTCATTTATTAAAATTGTAGATCTTAGGCTCCTTTCAGTAAACATGATGATTCTTAGGTGTTAAGGTGTAATTATGTTAGACATTCTGCCCGGAGGGCTTTTTATTGCATAGGAAATCCGGAGGAATTTCCTATGTAATAGAAAAAAGGAGGCCGTTTTGACCTCCTCTCTAATGCTTGTTTTTTATTAGCTTTTTAACATGATTGATAATATCTTGAGCAGTTAATCCATATTCTTTTAATAAATCTTCTGGTGTGCCTGATTTACCAAAGCAGTCTTGTACTCCTACTCGGCTCATAGGTACTGGATATTTTTCTGATAATACTTCTGCTACTGCACTTCCTAATCCGCCTATAATATTGTGTTCTTCTGCTGTAACTATAAATCCTGTTTCTTTAGCTGCTTTAATAATAATCTCTTCATCAATTGGCTTTATGGTATGAATATTAATTACTCTTACGTTAATGCCTTCTTCTAATAGTTGTTTTCTTGCTTCTAAAGCTTGGGGTACCATTAAACCATTGGCAATGATGGTTCCGTCATTGCCTCCTGCTAAGAGCACTCCTTTTCCTAGTTCAAACTTATAGGTTTTCTCATCATTGACCACTGGAACTGGCAGACGACCAAAACGCAAGTAGACTGGTCCTTTATGGTCGATAGCTGCTTTTACCGCTTCTTTTGCTTCAACAGCATCTCCCGGGCTTATAATGACCATATTAGGAATTGTTCTCATTATCCCAATATCTTCTAAGCACTGATGGGTCGCTCCATCTTCTCCTACAGATATTCCTGCATGGGTTGCTCCTATCTTCACATTTAAATTAGGATACCCAATAGAATTTCTAATCTGTTCAAATGCTCTTCCTGCTGCAAACATTGCAAAGGAGCTGGCAAATACCACTTTCCCACAAGCTGCTAAACCCGCTGCAGTGGATAACATATTGCCTTCTGCAATACCTGCACTAATAAATCTATCCGGGTATTTTTTCTTAAATAAATCTGTTTTGGTTGACTTTGATAAATCCGCATCTAGTACAATAATATCTTTTCGTTCCCCTAGTTCTTCCAACGCTTCCCCATAGGCTTGCCTTGTAGCTATTTTTTGACTCATGACAGCACCTCCAACTGAGCATTCAATTCCTTAATCGCTTGTTCATAAAGTTCCGTTTCCGGTGCTTGACCATGCCATTGGGCTTTATTTTCCATAAAGGACACACCTTTACCTTTGATTGTTTTTGCAATGATAACCGATGGTTTTCCTTTTACATGATTGGCTTTTTCAATAGTTTCTTCTATTTCTGCTAAATTGTGTCCGTCAATAATATCCACATGCCATCCAAAGGCTTTAAATTTTTCATCTATTGGCAAGGGGTTCATTACCTCTGTGATCTCTCCATCGATTTGAAGTCCGTTAAAATCAACAAAAGCTATAATGTTATCCAATTTGTGATGTGCTGCAAACATAGCAGCTTCCCAAACCTGTCCTTCTTCTATTTCCCCATCTCCGAGAATAACATAGACTTTATATGTTTTATTATCCAGTTTGCCTGCTAAGGCCATTCCATTGGCTGCTGAAAGACCAAGCCCCAAGGAACCTGTTGACATATCCACCCCGGGAACCCCTTTCATATCCGGATGTCCTTGAAGGTAGCTATTGGCTTGACGAAAGCCCTTTAAATCTTCTACCGGGAAAAATCCTCTTTCTGCTAAAGCCCCATATAAAGCTGGAGAACAATGACCTTTTGATAAAACAAGCCTATCCCTGTCTTCCCAGTTTGGATTTTGAGGATTAATGTTCATTACTTTAAAATATAAAACCGCTAATATATCTGCAATAGATAGGGAGCCTCCAGGATGCCCTGAATTTGCACTATATATAGCATCAATTGCATGCTTTCGAATTTTTGCTGCTGCCAAAGGTATATTTATACTGCCATCCATATACTGACCCCTTCCATCTTTTCATGTAACTTTCTTTTATATATCTTCATAGCACAATATGCTGCTTTCCCGTATAATAAGTCTTGGTTGAAAGATAATCTTTTTGGGACTGCCCTGTTCTTCCTTTCTTAATCTTTTAAAAATAAGTTCCGCCGCTGTTCTTCCTATCTCTGCCTGTGCTATGGCAACACTGCTCATTTTAGGTTTTAATCTATGGGTTAAATCTATATTGTCCATTCCAATAATAGAGATATCTTTTGGAATGTGTAGGCCCGCCTCTTCAAAAGCTCTTATAGCTCCAATGGCCATAATGTCATTGGCAGCACAAATTGCTGTAGGTCTTTGTTTAAGGGATAAAAAGTATTTGCCTGCTTCATAGCCTGTACTTTCAACCCACTTTTCTCCAAAAAAGACCAATTCGTCCTCCAGGGTTAAGCCACCATCTATCAGGGATTGACTATAGCCTCTGTATCTTTCTCTAAATACAACAATATCTTTATTGCCCCCGATATATCCAATACGGGTATGTCCTTGTTGAATCAAATGCTGAGTGGTCATATATATTCCTTTTTGGGTGTCCACTCCAATATAATCAAAAGGATCCGTTTGATTTCCTCCAATTTCACTAACACCCATACTGCTTAACACCAGCGGGCAACTGATTTTCTTGATTTCTTGTAAATGTTTTTTTGTGAAATTTAGATTGACCATAATCATTCCATCAGCTAACTGTTCATGAAGCATTTTTAAAACTTTTATTTCTTGTTCAACTTTTCCCTCTGTATAATACAGTATTAAGGAATAATTATTATACTGCGACACTTCTTGAATTGCCTTAATCATATCGATATAGAACGGGTTATCCATATCAGGGATGGCTAAAAGAATTAAACCGGTTCTTTTTGTTTTTAGAGTTCTTGCAGCACGATTGGGAATATATTCAAGCTTTTTTGCAGCTTCTTCGATTCTTAGTCTTGTTTCTTCCTTGACGTACCCAATATTATTTAATGCCCTCGATACCGTCCCAGGGGATGTATTTGCTAATTTTGCAATATCATAGATTGTAACATCTTTTTTATCAGTATTCTTTTTTTCTGCCATAATTTTCTCTCCATTTATATAAAATCGATTGCATACTGATATAAGTGTACACTGGATAGCTTACAAAAACAAGAACTCTTTTTGTTTTATAGTATCTTTTATGCCATAGAATCTGGTTTGGCAACTATTTTCTTTTTTAATTTTGCATATCTGGGCAAGCCATTTTCTGTAGGGATCAATACCTCTCCCAAAATAAGCGGAGAAAGATACTCGATACACTCTTTTGTTACATAATTGCCTTCTTTATTAATCCAATGGCTGGGTATCTTTTTTTCAAAATTTGCAACCTGATTGATATCAACAAGCTCTGTTTCACACACATATGGTGTATTGCTAACTCTTTTTAGTCCTACCATATATCCGGATTTTCCTTGCATTCCGTATAATACAGCCTGCTGTCCTACCATGTATGCTTCGTCTATATCTGTTTTTGACCCATAGTGCATGGCACATCTTTGGAGGATATTTAATTCAATTTTCTTTACTCTTTTTTCGATGTTTTCTTTTACATATCTTTCTAAAACAGAACCAACGCCCCCTAATTGGGCATGTCCAAAATTATCATGTCCTCCGACAGATTCCAGGGTTGAAATGTATCTTCCATCCTTATCTTTGATTCCTTCTGAAACAACAATCATAACTTTGCCTTTTTCTTCATATACTTTTCTTACATCTTGCTCAAAGCGTTCAAAGTCAAATGCAGCTTCTGGAAGGTATATTAAATCTGTAGCTTTTGTTAAAGCGGAAGCTGCAGCCAGCCAACCTGCATTTCTTCCCATAACTTCAACAATAGTGATAATATTAGATTTATATACATCTGCGTCATGAGACATCTCTAGAATACTGGTTGCAATATATTTAGCGGCACTTCCAAACCCTGGACAGTGGTCTGTTCCTACCAAATCGTTATCAATGGTTTTGGGTACACCAATCACTCGAATGTCATAATTTATTTTTTGGGCGTATTCATGAATCTTTTTTACAGTATCCATGCTGTCATTTCCGCCAATATAAAAGAAATATCTGATGTTGTACTTATTAAATACCTCAAATATCCTTTCATAATCAGAAGAATCATCCTGTTTTAGACGATAGCGGCAAGAACCAAGGGCAGAAGAAGGGGTTGTTTTGAGTAATTTTAGCTCCTCTACGTCTTCTTCATCAAAGTCAAAAAGCTCTTCATTTAAGATACCTTCGATACCATTTCTTGCACCAAATACTTTTTCGATAGGCTTTTGGTTTAAAGCCTCAAAGATTGCCCCACAGGCACTGGAATTAATGGCTGTAGTAGGGCCTCCTGATTGTGCAATGATACAATTTCCAGAAATCATATGTTCACTCCTTATTTTCTTTTGATCTGCTCTCTAAGATAAGATCCATGATTTTTCTAAAGGATTTTGCATCCCATGCAGAACGGCCGATAAAAAGCCCATCAATATGAGGCTGATGATAAAGCGGCACGGCATTATCATGATTAACGCTTCCTCCATAGAGAATAGGAATTCCTTTCACAATTTCATCATTATACATCTCTCTTAGGACATTGTAAATAAGTGTGTGAACTCTTCCTGCATAATCTGGGGAGGCAGGAATTCCATTTTCACCTATGGCCCATACTGGCTCATAAGCTATCCAAACTTTTTTTGCGTCTTCTTCTGAAACATTATGAAGGGCTATCTTTATTTGTCTTGCTATGACTTCACTGGTTACGCCATATTCTTTTTCTTCTATTTTTTCGCCAACACAAATTAATGGTATAAATCCGTATTTAAGAGCACTCAGAACCTTTTTATTAACCGTATAATCTGTTTCATTATAGTATTGTCTTCGCTCGGAATGTCCGATTTCTATGATATCGATCCCTATTTCTTTTAACATCTTTGGAGAAATTTCTCCTGTGAAGGCCCCTTCTTCCTCCCAGTGCATATTCTGAGCCCCTAATAGTATTTCACTGTTCTTTACCAACTTCTTTACTGCTTTTAAATCGGTATACGGGGGAATAATAAAAATCTGAAACTCCTTAAGCTCTTTTGTTAATTCTATTAAGGAAGAAGTATAGGAAAGGGCTTCTTCTTCTGTTTTATGCATCTTCCAATTTGTACCCAATAATAATTTCTTCATGGTATCCACCTCCTGCAACGCATCACTTAGATTTATAACTGTAAACTTTAATATTGTCTTTGTATAAAACATAAAAGATGTTTCTCAATTAAAAACTCTGTTGCCTTTTATATCTTTATCTTATTCCATATGTTTCTTTAGTTCTGCATCAAGCATCTTTATGTCTATATACACTCCAGCCTAAATATTTGCCAAAAGCTTCTTCCAGAATTTTTGCTGTATGCGTACGGTTCATTGCTACGTGATGTTCAAAGCCATTCATACAAATGTAGTTCATAAGCCCTTGTAAATCCTCAACTTCGCATATTGCAACGCCACCAGCAGTGGCTGCAGGATCATCTGTAAATTTTCCTTCTCCTATATAAGCACGAATTCTTCCATTTTGATCATCGGTAGAAACTTTTGCATAAGTCATAGGCCCAGAGGCAATTTTTGCTTTACATGCTCCAAAACATTTATCTTCTCCAAGGGATTTCCCTAAAACATCAAGGTTAGAAATTTCAAATTCATTTGAAATAAAGCTTTTAGGATAATTGGAGCAATGAATACCTATACACTTATTTCTATCATTTTCATAGTTATTATTCCAATCTAAACAGCCAGAAGGATTACTCGATGCAAGATATAAGGCATACATTGCTACTGCTGAAGTAACATCCGTTTCGCACGCAAAAGGGATTCCTTTTTCACCCAACATACTCATAGGTAAACAAGCGGCACATCCATAGTTTTCTTCAAGGGATGACCAGCACTGCATAGTTCCAGCAGCACAGTTATTTTTCTTCATGGCATCCTCAACTGCTAAGGTTAATTTTGCAGATTTTATAATGTTTTCAGAAGGAATATCCTCTGGAATATTTCCATAGGCTTTAATTTCTTTCACTTTATTTTCTACTGCTTTATTGACTTCCATTGCTTTTGCAGCGGCCATGATTTCTGATAAGTCGATTGGGACAATCTGAATACCTGATTTTTGCAATAACTTTTCAGAATATCTAACCGTTTGGAAAGGCGCAGGTCTTACACCTATCTGAGCAATTCTAACGTTTTTAAGTCCTGATACAACACGGCATACTCCATCAAAGTATTCAATATCATCAGCGAATTCTTTGCTATCTATTCCGCAGGTATGAAGTGTTGTGTTTGAAAATTTAATACCATACTCGTATAAATTATTACATACGGACAATTTCCCACAAAATGCATCTCTTCGATGATCCAGATCCATTTTATTTAAATCGTCGTCAAAGGCATGTATTAAAACAGGTACATTTAAGTTTGCCCTATCTAATGCTGTAACTACGGCAACTTCATCCCCAAAGTTTGGCAGACTCACAATAATACCATCTATTTCTTTTCTATGGTTTACAAATAAATCCGCACATTTTTCTGCATCTTCTATAGTTTCTATTGCACCGTAAGGTGTATCTTCCTCCGTTAAAGAAATACATTTATATCCCATTTCTTTGAGTTTCCCTAAAAGCTCTTTTCTTCCTTCTCTTGCAAGCAGCGGATTAAAAAATCCTCTGGTTGTAACAATAACTCCAAATGTTGATTTTTTCATCAATGACTCCTCCTTCCTTAACTAATTAAT
>JAAYPH010000144.1 GCA_012519955.1 Candidatus Epulonipiscium sp. | reverse complement strand
CGCAAAGTATATTTCATCCGTAAATTCTCTCTTACTTTTATTCTGACCATAATGCTGAAATAAATAATCCATGATTGCTTCGCCAAAGGCAAAATTGTAATGGAGACCACAGATCATTTGCATCTTTTTCCCGTATCGCAGGGCTAAACCATTTCTATAAATGGTTCTTTTTCTTCCTTCTTTAGAGGCATTAAATTTTGCTATGGGAATATCTTCTTCCTTCGGTAGTCTTGGAGGCATGCTCATAGGCCATAAGTATTCATTTTCAAGGACCTTTTCCACCTCAAGATGTATCGCTTTTAAATTCCGATAGGTTTCCTCTATATCAGGATAAGGGTCTGTAATGATCTCTATTTGACTTTCAGAAAAATCCGTAGTGATATTCGGATGTTCAAGTTTGTCTCCCAACGCCTTCGGATGTTCCGTCAGGGCAAGATTCCCTAAGGGAGTGACCCTTGGGGTCTCTCTTTCAATCCCCCATGTTCCGTCAAGCAGGAGCTTAGCTTTATTGTGACCACTAAATAAATTTAATAGCTCTGTGAAATTCCAGTTCATAGATTTCCTCTTCTCAAGTATCATTTACACTTATTATTATATATAAATACTTTACACTCTTCAAAGAAATATTTCTGTCAAAAAAGACATACAAAAAAGAGGAGTACACTTTATCCCCTCTTATAATTTTCGAACAAATCTATATTTAATAAATATCCGATAACTCTATTGGAATTTTTTCTCCATTATAATAATAGTTGCTATACTCATTTGGAAAATATGGTATGTTCTCTGTTTCTAAAAAGGTATCACAAGGAATTTCTATAATAAATTCACTTCCCTTACCCAGCTCACTTCTTACTATTATTTCTCCCTTGTGCTTTTCAACCAATGCTTTAACAAGAAATAAGCCTAAACCGCTTCCTTCATGCTTTCTTGTAAACGATTTATCTACCTGATGAAATCTGTTAAAAATATATTCCTGCTTATCCTGAGGAATCCCTATACCGTCATCTTTAACAATAATATTGATCTTTTTCCCATAATCGTAAACACTTACCCAAATATTCCCGCCTCTTTGAGTAAATTTTATAGAGTTGGAAAGCAGATTTAAAATAATACGTTCCATTTGATCGGGATCACAAAGAATCATCTTTTCTTCGACATTAGTATTAAAAAATAAGTTTATACCCTTCTTATTTGTATACTCTGAAACAGATAGTGTAGTAGATTTTATCAGCTTAATGATATCAAAGCTTTGAACTTTGATATCAAAATAATTGGCTTCAATCCGTGTCATATCGATGATATTATTAACAAGTCTTAGTAATCTGAAGCAATTCTGCTGCATCATTTTCATATATTTATTCTCTTGATCAGATTCCAGCTTTAGCAATTGAATGGCGGCAAGAATAACATTGAGGGGGGTTCTTAGCTCATGGGAAATAGTTGCAAAGTATTCCGTTTTCATCTTATCGTATTCCAGAGCATCATCCAGTAGTCTTTTGCTTTGTTCTATATCCTTTTCCAAGTCATTAATCTTTCTAACATGAGTAATGTCTCTTACTACAGATAACAGAGCCGGATACCCCTGAAAATTATATTTGGTCGTAATAATCTCCACGTATTTAATTTCACCGTTTTTATCCATGAACTTCGTTTGAAAATAAGTAGGCTCTATATCCTCTTCTAGTGATTTCATAATAAAGTTTCTGAAACTGTACTGCATTTTGGAAGGAACCATTTCCAATATGGATGTATCTAAAAGCTCCTTAGTATCTTGGACTCCAGTCATATTGGCAGCAGATTGGTTGCAATAAAATATCCGTTTGTCATCATGAATGAAAACCAATTCCGGTAAAACCTGAACTAAATTCTTATACCTTTCTTCATTATCCTCTAATGTATTCTCTTTAATATCATCACACATATGCCATCTCCAACGTATTCATAAAATTTATCAATATTTGATAATAAAAGTTGAAAAATTGATATTTTTACTGTTTTTTCTGCTTATAAGAATTATAAATATTGTTCTAAATATTGTCAACGATAATTCAATGTTACTATATGGGTTGGTTAAAAGAGACTATTTTATTAATATAAAAATTAATAATTTTCACAAGGTTGAGTGCTTTTGATTAAATTTGGGTAATAAATATTGTTATTTTGTCAACAATTGTTGAAAAAATTCACATAAAATAGTATTATAGGACTATGATAATAGTAATTATTTTCTAGTTAAAGAAGAAATTGAAAAGAGATTCAATGAATTGACTGAGAAGTTTGCAGTGAATCTTGCTGAATTAAAGGAAAATATCGTTTATGGTCAAAATTTGGCTTTAACGGGTAGTTGGACTTACGATATTCAAAAAAAAAGAAATCTTTAGAACAGAGGAAGTATATAATCTTTTAGAATGCAGCCATCAATCCTTAGAAAATCATCTGGAAGAATTTTTTGCTCTTGTTCATCCGGATGATTTTGAATATGTAAAAAGTACATATGAAAAATTTTTAGAAGGCATTGAATGTGATATTCAATACCGGATTGTTACTGGTAAGGGCACTGAAAAATATATTCATGAAAAAACCAGTGTTTTATATGATATTGAAAATAAGCCAGTTAAAGTATTTGGGATTATGCAAGACATTACAAAGCAGAAATTAGTAGAAAAGAATTTAAAAGAAATAGGTGACCACTTAAACCAAGCGCAGATGCTCTCCGGAATTGGAAGCTGGAAATATGATGTTTTAGAAGATAAATTCTGGTGCTCTCCTGAAATGTTGAATATCTATGGCATTAAGGCGGAAGATTTCAATGGGGATTATAAAAAGCTAATTCAATTCATACATCCTGAAGATCATCCCAAAGTACAGGAGGAAATGGAGAGGCACTTAGCAGGAGAAGCCGGTGAATTTGAATATCGTATTGTACAATCCGACGGATCCCTAAAATATGTTATTGCCAAAGGCCTCCCGACAGTGAATCAGGATGGACAAGTTATAACTATTATGGGAACGGTACAAGATATTACAGAAAAAAAGAAATTGCAGCTAGAAATCGATAAAATACAAAAGAAATTTCAGATTCTTGTACAAGAATCCAATGATGTTATTGAAATCATAGCACCGGATGGAACCATAAAATATGTCAGCGAAGCGGCAGAGAGAATAATCGGGGACAAACCGGAAGATCGAATCGGTAAAAACGTGTATGATTTCTATGAAGGCGTTCAGTTGCGCAGAGTTAAAAATATGCTCGAAACTGCGATCAAATGTCCTAATAAAGTCATCCATGGAAATGTTATTTTTAAGGATCATTTAGACAGAGACATTTATCTGGACGTTCATATAAAAAATCTAATCCATGAACCCTCCATAGAAGGAATCGTGGTCAACTTTAGAGATATTACCAGAAGAGTAAAAATGGAGCAAAAAATTACGTATATCTCTACTCATGACGCTTTAACGAATCTTCCTAACAGTACTTATTTAAGAAAACAATTAAGAAATGAATGTGAGCTCAGCGATAGGACCAAAAGTCCCTTTGCTCTTATGATATTAGACATTCATGGCCTAAAAAAGATTAATTATGGCTTAGGATATGAAACCGGAAATAAACTGATCCTGGAAATTGTGGATCGATTAAAAAGTTTTTCAGAGCACAAGATATTTATCAGCCGATATTCAGACAGTACTTTTGGGCTTATTGTAAAAGGGTTAGAAACCTCTGAGGAATATGCATATATTGCTCGCAAACTTATCGAATCATTAATAATACCCTACAAAATAGGAAAATATGAATTAGATATAAAAATCAATCTAGGAATCTGTATGTACCCAGACGATGCACAGGATATGGACACTCTTAGAAAAAATGCGAAGATAGCCTTAGCCAGAGGAAGGAAAGAAGGCAAAAACAGATTTAAGTTTTATAGCTCTGACTTAGGGATTCAGAATTATAAAGATTATATCATAAGAACTCAGTTACATCATGCCATAGAAAATAATGAGCTGAAAGTATACTATCAACCTATGGTGAATTTAAAAGACAATAAAGTATTAGCTGCTGAAGCCTTGATTAGATGAGAACACCCTGAATGGGGAACAATCTCCCCGGGAGAGTTCATTCCATTAGCGGAAGAAAATGGCTTAATCATTGATATCGGAAAATGGATCTTAAGGGAAGTATGTTACAATTATAGTCAATGGATCCAAAAGGGTCTCCCTGACATAAAAGTATCTGTTAATTTTTCCAGCGTTCAGTTTTTGGAAAAGAATTTTGTAGATAATATTATAGATATTATTAATGAATTTAATGTGAACCCGAACTTTCTCATCATGGAAGT
>JAAYPH010000143.1 GCA_012519955.1 Candidatus Epulonipiscium sp. | reverse complement strand
ATTTCTTTACCGCATTTAGGACAGTGGGGGATGCCTATTCTGGCGAACAGAAGTCTAAGGTAATCATAAATTTCTGTTACCGTACCTACTGTTGATCTTGGATTTCTGCTCGTTGTCTTCTGGTCAATGGAAATAGCAGGGGATAAACCTTCTATCTGCTCTACATTAGGCTTTTCCATTTGTCCTAAGAACTGTCTAGCATAGGCAGAAAGAGACTCTACGTACCTTCTTTGTCCTTCTGCATAAATGGTATCAAAAGCTAAAGAAGACTTCCCAGAGCCGCTTAAGCCTGTAAATACTACAAACTTATCTCTAGGAATTTCTAAAGTGATATTTTTTAGATTATGCTCCTTTGCTCCTCTGATGATGATTTTATCCTTTGACATAGTTCACCTCTATAATAACTCTTGCAGATATTTTTTTAACTCGATCAGTTCATCTCTTAGTTGTGCAGCCCGTTCAAATTGCAAATCGGAAGCTGCTTGTTTCATCTCTTTGGTTACTTTTGCAATTCTTTCTTCCAGTTCTTTTCTGTCCATGGATTCCGGATCTTTTTCTGTAGTATATTTTCCTTCTTCTTCTGCTGTCTTCGTTGCACGAATTAAGTCTCTAACTTTCTTTTCAATGGTTTTTGGAACAATACCGTGAGCTTGATTATAGGCATCCTGAATCTGTCGTCTTCTATTGGTTTCCGATAGCGCTTTTCTCATAGAATCCGTAATCTTATCGGCATACATAATCACGCAGCCTTCGGCATTTCTCGCTGCACGGCCTATGGTTTGAATTAAAGATGTTTCTGAACGTAAGAAGCCTTCCTTATCGGCATCTAAAATAGCCACTAAAGAGACTTCAGGTATATCTAAACCTTCTCTAAGTAAGTTAATGCCCACCAAAACATCAAATACATCCATTCTTAAGTCTCTGACAATTTCAATACGCTCCAAAGTATCGATGTCCGAGTGAAGATATCTTACTTTGACACCCATTTCTTTCATATAATCCGTTAAATCTTCTGCCATTTTTTTGGTTAGGGTGGTGACCAGCACCTTTTGATTTTTTTCTACTCTCTTTTGAATTTCATGGAACAAATCATCAATTTGTCCCTTAACCGGGCGAACATCAACAATAGGATCTAAAAGTCCCGTAGGTCTTATAATCTGCTCTGCAACAATATTAGAGTGTTCGTATTCATAAGTTGACGGTGTCGCCGACACAAATAAGATTTGATTAATCTTGCTTTCAAATTCCTCGAACTTTAAAGGTCTATTGTCAAGCGCTGAGGGCAGTCTGAAGCCATACTCTACCAAGGTGGTTTTTCTGGCTTTGTCCCCATTGTACATGCCTCTAATTTGAGGAACTGTAATATGGGATTCATCCACTATGATTAAAAAATCCTCCGGAAAATAGTCAATTAAGGTATGGGGGGTGCTTCCTGCAGCTCTTCCGGAAAGATGTCTTGAATAGTTTTCAATACCGGAACAATAGCCCACTTCCCGCATCATTTCTATATCAAAATTCGTTCTCTGAGCAAGTCTCTGAGCTTCTAAAAGCTTATCCTCTTCCTTTAATTCTTTTACTCTTTGAATCAATTCTTCTTCTATGGCTTTAATGGCTATCTCCAGTTTATCCTGAGGAATGGCATAGTGGGAAGCGGGAAAAATTGACACATGATCTCTAATGCCTATGATTTCTCCTGTTAAGGTATCTATTTCAGAAATCCTGTCTATCTCATCTCCGAAAAATTCCACTCGAATAGCTCTTTCAGAGGAAGCTGCAGGGATAATTTCCACCACATCCCCTCTTACTCTAAAAGTGCTTCTCGTAAATTCCATATCATTTCTTGTGTATTGAATCTCTACTAACTTTCTTAAAACCTCGTCTCTTCCCTTTTCCATTCCAGGTCTTAAGGAAAGTACCTGTGTGCTGTAATCAATAGGGTCTCCTAATCCATATATACACGAAACACTGGCAACGATGATGACATCTCTTCTCTCTGCCAGGGCAGCAGTTGCCGAGTGGCGAAGTTTATCTATTTCTTCATTGATGGATGAATCTTTTTCTATAAATGTATCCGTTTGAGGAATGTATGCTTCCGGTTGATAATAGTCATAATAACTCACAAAATATTCTACTGCATTATTTGGAAAAAACTCTTTGAATTCACTGTAAAGCTGTGCTGCTAAGGTCTTATTATGTGCAATGATTAGTGTGGGTTTTTGGACATTTTGAATGATATTTGCCATCGTAAAGGTTTTTCCCGAACCGGTCACGCCAAGAAGTGTCTGAAACTTATTTCCTTTTTGGATTGCTTTTGAAAGTTTTTCGATTGCTTCCGGCTGATCCCCCGTCGGTTTATATTCGGATATAAGTTGAAATTCTGCCATACCATACCCACCTTCTACATTTATTTAATAATCATTATTAATAACTAAATCATTATAGCATATGTTTGAGTATTTGAAAACATATGTTTGCAAAAAATAAGTCCATATAGGATTTGACTAACAAGGGAAAAAGAGACATAATAAATTAAACTAAAAAATGAGGTGATATGATGAGCTGGATGGATTTTATTAAGGATAAAGCCCTGGAATTCGGACCAAGACTTCTTGGAAGTATAGTATTGCTTGTTGTTGGATTATGGGTAATTAAATTTTTAGTTAAAATAATCGATCGTTCTTTAGAAAAAAGTAAAACCGATCAGTCTCTCCATTCTTTTATAATTTCTTTATCAAGGTTTGGGTTAAAAATAATCCTTTATATTACTGTAGCCGCCACTCTGGGAGTTAAAGAAACTTCTCTGATTACTGCTCTTGGTGCTGCAGGCTTAGCAATAGGTCTCGCCCTTCAAGGGAGTCTTGCCAATTTTGCAGGCGGGGTTTTAATCTTAGCCTTTAGACCTTTTAATGTGGGAGATTACATAGAGGCACAAGGCGTGGGAGGAACTGTAAAAGAAATTCAAATCTTATACACTGTGCTTTTAACTTCGGATAATAAAAAGATAGTTATTCCCAATGGGGAACTGTCTAATCATAGTGTTGTAAATTATTCTACTCAAGATACAAGAAGGCTGGATTTTGTCTTTGGAGTAAGTTACAACAGCGATATTTTAAAGGTAAAAGAAATCTTAACCAATATTGCAAAAAATCATCCTATGGTTCTTACAGAGCCTGCATGGGTGATTGGTGTATCGGAATTAGGAGATAAGTCCATAAACTTTGATGTAAAGCTATGGTGTAAAAGTACGGATTATTGGAATCTTTACTATGATTTCAGGGAAAAAGTTAAATTGGAATTCGATAAAGAAAATATCTCGATTCCCTATCCTCAAATGGATGTCCATATTCATCAATAAAGGAGAATTACTATGCGATGGTTGGATCAATTAGAAAGAAAACTAGGACGTTTTGCTGTCCGTAATTTAATGCTATACATTATAGGCTTAAATGCCATTGTTTTTGTGATGACGTATCTCTCTCAGGAAAGTTTATATTTTCTTATGCTCGATCCCACATCAGTGCTTAACGGAGAAGTGTGGCGGCTGATTACCTTTATATTTATACCGCCTACCCTTTCTCCCCTATGGGCAGCTTTTGTATTGTATTTTTATTATATGATCGGTTCCTCCCTGGAACATGAATGGGGAACTTTTAGATTTAATCTGTTTTATTTATTAGGTATGCTTGGAACCATCTTGTCTGCTTTTATATCGAATTCCATTGTATCTTCGACTTATATTAATTTATCCCTATTTCTGGCTTTTGCAAGAATCTATCCTGATTATCAAATACTGTTATTCTTTCTTCTTCCCATAAAAATCCGGTATTTAGCTTGGCTTGACTGGTTTATTTTTATTCTTACTATTTTAGTTTATCCTCTGCCCTATAAACTTGCAGCCATCGCTTCTTTAATCAATTATTTTATTTTCTTCGGCAAGGATATTGTAACCAATGCCAAGACCAGCAGAGTGGTTCATCAAAACAGGCAACAGTTTAAAGCTCAGATGCCTAAAGACTTTACCATTCACAAATGTACAATATGCGGAATTACCGAAAAAGATGATCCGGATATGGAGTTTAGATACTGCTCCACCTGTGAAGGAGATTATGAATACTGCATGAATCACTTAAAAAATCATGAACACATAAGATAGCGACTACATCTCACTTATGAAATAAAAAAATAGAAATAGACGTTAAAGACGTTCTATTTCTATTTTTTCCCTGAAAACATTCTAAAAAGGCCTACGCTTTCCATGTTTTCTAATCTATATACCGCCAAAGGTTCCTCAATGAGTGGAATAATACCTAAATCATTTACTCCTGAGGGATAGGCTTGATGTTCTATGCATCTATGCTTACCGTCTATCCCCAAAATATCCACCCATAAAAATGTGAAATAATTATTAAGAATCGCTTTCATATGAAGATAGTTTTCTATTTCTGTGCCATTAATCTTTAATATAACATCCCCTCGTCTGAGTCCTAGCTTTTCTCCTAAGCCCTCCGGCTTTAAATCTAAAACTCTAACCCCTTTATCCGGATAAACATATAAAGGTTTAGAATATCTTTCTCTTTTCTGCCCTTGAACAATAAGAATCTCATGTAAAAGGGGCATTAGAATCACTCCTAATCCTTGAAGCCAAATCCTGTTGGGTGCAAATATGGCTGTCACTAAAAGGAATAAACTATATGCCATAAGAGATAAGGCAGTTCTTCTGGATTTTTGCTCCGGAGTGGTGGATACCGCAATATCTCCGTATCCCAGGACTGCCGTAATGGGATAAATGGAGTATACGAGTACTCCACCGGGATTGTCGATGATGTTTTTCATAAGAGGCCACCAATCCGGCATTTCTATGCTGCCTTGAGGTACTGCAGTCATAACCTCCATAACAAGCAGGGCAAAGGGCAGGGGCCAATATTTCTGCATCATGTATGCCGAAGCAAACTTCCCTTCTTTCTTAATGATAATCGGAATACTGTCATCGGCACCTTCCAGTAAAATAAGAAGCGATTCCATAAAATGCAGGATTCCCACAAGGGCAATGATTCCCGGAATATCCATGTTCATATCCGGAAGCTTATATCCTAAAAACATTTGCCCTTGAAAAATAAAGGATAAGATGCCTAAGATCCCTCCTGCATAGGAAAAACATAAATACCTGAAATTTATCACCGCAAGCAGAATGGCAACTGGAAGAAGAAACACCATATATTCTGAAAGATGTATGGGAAACCCTATAACAACAAGAAGAATACTGGCTCCTATACCGATTAAAATGCCGCTTAGGATAGACTGAACCATCTTGTTACTGATTTTTTGTCTCATAAAAAGCAGGGTCTCTACTTCCATATCCCCATTTTTTTTATACATTTTATACATTAAATAAATTACAATCAAAAACCAAGGATGAAAAATGGCGGTTGCCACCGCCTGTAATGTTGTATAAACAACTTGAAAAAAGGAATGCATCATATCACCTATTCTTAAAACTTTATAACTGCTCTTTGATTACTTCTACTGCTTTCTTAAGCTGAATATCTTCGTCTTCTTCCAAAGTTAACTTAGATTTTAATTCATCACTTAATTCTACTACATAATCAGGCTCGATCCCTATTCCTTGGATACATACCCCACTGGGCGTGTAATATTTTGAAATAGTAATTTTGACTGCAGAACCGTCTCCCAAAGGATAGATGGACTGAACCAAACCTTTTCCAAAGGTTGTGGTTCCTACTAATTTGCCCTTATTATGGTCTTTTATCGCTCCCGATAATATTTCCGAAGCACTGGCACTGTTTTCGTTGACAAGAAGCACCAGTGGTACTTTGATCTCGTTGGCATCAGATAAATACGTGTCTTTCTTTCCGTTCTTATCTTCCGTATAAACAATCATTCCTTCAGGAAGAAGCTGATCTGCAATTTTGGTTACGGTAGAGAGAAGCCCTCCAGGGTTATTTCTAAGATCAATAATAAGTCCTTTTTGTCCTTTACTATTTAAATCTTTATAGGCAGTCATAAACTGATTGTAGGTTACTTCATCAAAAGAAACAATCTTTATATATCCTATTTGGTTATCTAACATTCTATGGGAAACTGTAGGATAGTCAATATTGGCTCTGGTAATTTCCACTTCAAAGGTCTTAAAGTCAGATTTTCTATAAACCGTTAATTTCACTTTGGTGCCTGCCGGACCTTTCATCATGGATACCGCCTCGTTTAAATCATCCCCTGTCACTTCAAAATCATTTACTTTAATAATTTTATCACCTGGAAGCAGTCCTGCTTTCGCCCCGGGGGAACCTTCAAAGGGTGAAACAACGGTAATGAGTTGATCCGTTTGGTCCACAGATACAACAACTCCAATGCCGGCATAACGGCCTGAAGTTTCTGTCTGGAAATTCTCAAACTCTTCTTTGCTCATATATGTAGTATAAGGGTCTCCTACACCACTGACGAGTCCTTTATACATGCCTTCTTCTAAAGAATCTTCATCTATTTTATCCACATAGAATTTATTGAGGTAAGCAAGAATTTTATTGACCTTTTGGTTCATTCCTAAATTAGAATTACCTGTCATTCCCATGACAATGCGAAAGCCGAAGAAAAAGATATTGATAAAAATAACAATCGACATCCCTACAGCTAAACCGCTCAAAAATGATTTTTTATTGTTCATGCAATCGGCACTCCCTTAGTGATTATATTTTCATTGTATTATAAACTATTTATTATTATACCATAGTTAAACGATTAAAGTCATTTTCTTGATAAAAAAATAAAGGACTAAGTCCTTTATTTAGATAAATAGGGTATAGGATTTGTATGGCTTCCGTTAACTCTCACTTCGAAATGGCTATGATTACCAGTTGATTTTCCTGTACTTCCCACTTTTGCAACCACTTGTCCTCGCTGAACAAACTGGCCAACCGATGCAACCAATTGAGAATTATGGCCGTATAAAGTGGTCAAACCACTGCCGTGATCAATGATGATGGTATAGCCATAGCCGTTAACATATCCTGAAACAATTACTTCTCCATCGGCTGCTGCTATTACATTGGTTCCTTTTGGGGCAGGAATGTCTATACCGTTATGGAAGGCATAGCCTCCGTATACCGGGTCAGTTCTTCCTCCATAATTGGAGCTTAGAGTGTAATACCCCGGAACCGGCCATTCAAATTTCCCTCCACTGTATATTCTGGTACTTTTTCTTGTCAGTTCTTTGATTTCCTTCTCTAATTGCTTGGAGATTTCTTCTTCTTCTTTGATGAGTTCCATATAAGCGACTTCATCATCACTAAGCTGCGCAATTAATGTTTCTTTCTCCTTCATTGCTTCTTCTATACTGTGCTTAACACCCAGTTGATGTTTTTTAACAAGAGTAACCTCTTCTTTCTTGTTCTCCAATTCCTTTTTCTGCTCTTCTATTTTTGCTTCGTTCTCTTTCATCTCTTTGATTAAATTTTGATCATATTCCACAATTTTAGAGATGACATCCGCTCTGTTTAGAAAATCAGAAAAATCTTTTGAGTGAAGAAGAACTTGCATATAACCGACTCTTTTATTCATATACATATACTTAAAGCGTTCCTTAAAGGCCTCATATTGCGCTTGCCTTTCTTCTTCTGCCTTAATAAGCTCTTCTTCCTTTTGTTGAACTTCAGCTTCTAACTCTTCAAGTTGCCCATTAATCTCTTCAAGATATTCATCAACTTTTGCTAAATCACTGTCAAGAGCTTCAATGTTTTGCATAATATTTTCTTTTTCTTCTTTAGTCTTTTTAAGCTTTTCTTTTGCGTTTTTTAAGTTCTTTTGTACGTCTTCCAGTTTATTTTTCTTCTCTTTTAGGCTGTCTGCAGCTACAGAGAAAAAGGGACCGCATCCCAGGATAATAACAAATAATAGAATTATCCCCCGTTTTATAACTTTATACATACAATTCCCCCTATTATATAACAGAACTAAACTTTAAGATATCTTCTAATCGATATCGCACTTCCTATAACCCCAATTCCAATGCCTATTACCAGTGAAATTGGAGTAAGCACATTAAAGATTTCCCCTGTTGTTCTAAAGACTAATATTTTTTGAATAAATGTATTTCTTTCGTAGATCAGTTCTGTAATAAAACTATAGGAAAACCAAATGATGATAAGAGGAAGTATGGAACCAATAATGCCAATGATGATGCCTTCAATGACAAAAGGCCATCTGATGAACCAGTCCGTGGCACCGATATATTTCATAATATTAATCTCATTTTTTCTAACATAGACTGTAAGGCGAATAGTATTATCCATAAGCATTACGCCAATAAAGCCCAAAATGAGAATCAGTACCAGACTAATAATCCGTATCATATTATTAAAGCCTATAAGAATTTTTGTTTCTTCCTCCAGATATCTGATTTCTATTCCACTTATTCTATTTAATTGTGCAATAACATCTTTTTGATACCTTATATCGTCGAGGGTAATTTCAAAGGAAGGAGGCAGAGGATTGTCGTTTTCTAATCCTTCCAATAGTGAGCCATATTCTCCCCACTCTTCTTTTTCTTTGTTTAAAGCTTCTTCCGGAGAAATATAGACTATTTTTTCAATATGGTCTATTTGATTTAATCGATTTTCTAAAGCTTGGATTTTTTCTTCCGAGATTTCTTCGGTGTAAAAAACCGTAATTCCTGTAGTTTCTTCTAAAGTTTCTAACATATAGTCCACATTTACAGCAATGCAGTAAAATATGCCTACAATCAT
>JAAYPH010000142.1 GCA_012519955.1 Candidatus Epulonipiscium sp. | reverse complement strand
CTGCCGCCAAGACCGATAATCAAAATGACTGCAATAACTGCAAGGTTTTTGGAGCTGAACATATCCACTTGCTTGTCCATCATGATGGTGATTCCTTGCGCAGCGATAACACCGAACAGATATATTGAAAGTCCGCCGATCACTGCGGTTGGTATAGAGTAAACTATATTAATGAGAGGTGTAAAGCATGAAATAATCATTGTGATAATGGATGCCGCTATTAAAACAGGTACGGAGAAATTTTTTGAGATTGCCATGGCACTGATATTTTCACCGTAGTTTGTTCCAGCAGGACCTCCAATTAAAGCCGAAATAATATCTCCAATTCCGTCTCCGATAAGATTTAATCCCAATTTATTTTCTAAGTCATATTTCTTTTTTGAACCTTTCTTTTTAGCCAGGTCATTTACATAGATGTCAAGCTGATAAATATGGGCGGTTGATTCAGGAACTGTTGCAATGGCTATAGGCATGATTGCAACAACTGCTGCCCATGATGGTTTTGGGAAAGTGAATATTGGAAGACTGATGATACTGGTTGATTCTATTGTATTAAAGCTTACGAAAGGAATTCCTGTTACTGCTCCTATAATAAGAGCGGCTGCATATCCTGTACATAATCCAAATAATATTGGAAGTTGACTTAGTTTACCTTTAAGGTATACGGAATATAGTATGGTTGCTAATAAAGTAATGATAGCGATAACCCATGCCCAGTTTGTTGCAGCACTTTGGCTTGCTTCTGGAATATTTTGTGGAATGGCAGATGCATTGCCTAAAGCATTGGCAGATAAAGATAAACCAATAATGATTGCAATACTTCCTGTTACTGTAGGAGGAAGAACTCTATCAATGATTTTTTTACCACTTTTATTAATAATCATCCCTGCTGCAATGGAAACAAGTCCTGACATTATAATACCGAATTGTGCAATTGAAATTTTGTCATTTAGTGAATAGTTAGCATATGCTTCTGCACTCATGATAGAAGCGATTGCAGCAATATAGGAAAAACTGGAACCGTAGTACAGCGGAATTTTCTTTCCTGTAACCAGAATGAAACCTAGAGTAGCGAGACCGCTGGCAAATATCGTTGTGGATACATGGAATCCTGTGATCAATGCAACAAGAACTGTTGCGGGAAACATTACTACGATTTGTTGAAGAGCAAAGAGAATGAGCTCAATAAAAGGTGGTCTTTCATCAGGTAAATAACCTATTACTTTATTTGTTGTCATAATGCTACCTCCTGTAATTAGTGATAATATATAGTTTGGAAAAAACCGCAAAAAAAAATCCTGCACACAGCAAGATTATATATTTTGGCTTAAGCGGGCCCAAAAATTGCACGCTAAGAAATATGATAAATCTTACTGGTATCTCTGTACCGAGTTTAAAGATTTTTTTTGCTGAATACATTAAAACACATGAAAGGAATTTTGTAAATAGTTTTATGCAATAAATTTAAAAATTTGATTATCACTTATGTAAATTTTTTCTAAAAAATTTCGGATTATACAAAATATAGTTTATCACTATGGCATATGGAAGGACATATCCAATAAGGGATTCTATAATAGCAATTCCTTTTGATATGCCAAAGGGGGTCAAGTCTCCATACCCTACCGAAAATAAAGTAGTAATACTAAAGTAGAATGATCGTGTAAATAGATCTAAGAATTGATGCTGATGAAGAGATGAAGAATAATGGTCTATGATACATCCTAAATTCAAAAAATCTGATACGATGTACATTAGGGAGAAAATAGAAGCTACAGAAATATATAGAAAACATAAAAATAGTATATTATAAATCATCATAGTTTTCCTGCGCATCAGAAGTTCCCCCATGAATTAAAAACATTTGTTAAATCATATGTAATCCTAAGAAGCTTTATTATACCTTATCTATGGATTTTATAGATCAACAAAATTCAATATAATGTAAATTATTTCTTATAATGGTTTTAGTTACTTATAATTCTTCTGTTTTTATTATTCGATTATTATATAGTCTGTTTTTTTGTTGTATTATGATATATAATAGATAATAAATACTTTATTAATACTTTTTATTTTATACAAAAATACTAAAATGGGGGAAATGTTATGCAGAAGAGACTAAACATATTTAGAGCGAAGAATGAAGCAAAAGAGATTAAGAACACACATAAGACAAAACAAAATAAATTTAATTTATGGACAAAACTTCAAAATAATATTGGCATAGCACAAAAGTTGATTACCTCTTTTATCGTTTTAAGTATTATACCGTTGTTTTTGACCGCAGGATTTTCGTATATCAATGCTGAAAAAACTGTTGAGCAAAAAGTGGGTTTTTATTCTGAGAAGATGGTCCAACAAATCGCTAATAATATTGATTTAAAAATTAAAGAAATTGAAAATATACCCAGGATGGTTCAGTATAACAGTAAATTACTTGAATATATTCGAAAGGAAGAATTCAATAATCTGTTAGAAAAAATCAACACAGAGAGTGAAATAGAAAATATTTTGCTTAGTATCGAAAATTCTAATAACAGTATAAAAGGCATTAATATTTATAAAGAGAATGGAGAAGTATTTGGATCGAATTTTAGAATTGAAAACAGTGACGGCACATCAATGAGTGCAGACTATGGAAAAGTCTTTGAAGAGCTTATGAAAGATTCGGAAGAAGAATTGGTGTGGGTAACTGGACTCAATAATTCATACGACTACATCATTTTGTTAAAATCTATTAAAAATTTTGTTAATACAAAACCTATTGCAGTTTTAGCAGTCTATATAAAAGCAGACGAAATCACTTCATTATTTAAAGAAATGGACTTTAGCGACACTGGAAGTATGTTTTTATTAAACCCAAATAAAAATATTATTGGAGATATAAATAATGAAAATATTGGAACTCAAGTAACCGATGGATATTTGGATAAAATATATGGAGAAAATCTATTTGGTAATTTTAGAGATGCCGACAATGTAATAAGTTATGCCACTACTAAAAATGGTTGGAAAGTTATAACTAAGGAGCCTATTTCATCCCTAATGGCAGAAATGGTAGTTGTAAGAAAGGGAATTCTTTGGATAGGAGCCGTATGTATCTTAGTTGCAGTAGCCATTGGAATACTTATATCGCTAAGCATATCCAAACCGCTTAAAATGATTATGAGTCTTATGGGGAAAGTAGAGCAAGGAGATTTAACCGTATCACTAGATATTGAAGGCAAGAACGAGATTGGGAAATTATCTGCCAGTTTTAATCACATGATAGAAAATATTAGAGACTTGCTTCTAGAGACACATGGTATAACACAAAAAGTAGAGCAGGATACAAATATAATTAAGACTTCTTCAGAGCAATCGGCTTTAGCAGCGGGACAAGTTGCCAATGCGATTAATGAATTGGCAAACGGTGCGGCAGAGCAGGCAAAACAAGCAGATAATACGAATTTATTAATGGATCAGTTAGCGGATAATATCAATCATGTTGTAAAAAGAATAGAAGACATTATGAATACAATTGAAGTAACGGAATCTTCCAGGGATTATGCTGCTAAGACCATGGATCAGTTAAACGAGAAAACAAAGGTTACAATAGAATCCTCTCATAAAATTAATAAAGAGATACAAGAATTAAATGAAAAAGCAAAAGAAATCATTCAAGTTGTTAAAGTAATTACTGGAATAAGTGAACAAACCAATCTGCTTGCTTTAAATGCTGCGATTGAGGCAGCCAGAGCAGGGGAGGCGGGTAAAGGTTTTGCAGTTGTGGCAGAAGAAATCCGTAAATTGGCCCAAGGAACTAAGGATGCAACTGGAATGATCAGCCAAATTATTTCAGTTGCATCCTTAGTT
>JAAYPH010000141.1 GCA_012519955.1 Candidatus Epulonipiscium sp. | reverse complement strand
GGTGTTGTAGGAGACTCAATTATAACAGAAAACAGGGGGTCATTGTTTTTTTATTTAAAAAAACTCTGTAACCCTTGATATATAAAGAAGTTGTAACAAACAACGGGGTGTCATACTTGACACTACAGACTATATTAGGAGGAGCGAATATGAAAAACCGCTTAAAAACCTATGGAATCACATGTTTGGTTACTATTTTTATAAATATTTTACTATGGAAAGTGTTAGACATTAATGCTGCGAAGCTTATTCCTATTATTTTTGTAATGGCAGCAGCGATGATGGTCATCATAATATCTGTCTTGTATGCAGGGAAAAGAACAAGTACACGAAGATAAAGCATGTAATGTTCAAAAGAGGTGTAAAACAGTGAAAACAATTCATGTTACAGCAGGGGTCATTATCCATGAGGACAAAGTTTTAATTACAAGACGTGCACCAAATGAAAATTTTGCTGGCAGCTGGGAGTTCCCTGGGGGTAAAATTGAACCTAACGAAACGCCAGAAGACTGCCTTGTTCGAGAGATTAAAGAGGAACTCAATATTGATGTCTCTATTGAAAAATTTTGTACAGAGGTAACTCATGATTACGGTCATATGATTGTTCATCTAATGACATATTATTGTACGATAATCAAAGGAGACATCCAGATATCTGTTCATGATCAATACAAATGGGTTAAAATAAATGATTTAGTAAAATACGATCTTTTACCAGCAGATATTCCAATAGTTAAAAAGATTATGGAGGAATACCTGGATAAAAAGCAATGATTCTTGTTTTAAGCTGTTGGTGAGAATTTCGTCATATACAAGTTTTAAAAAGGTTTCTTTAATGAATAACTTTTTCATTAGAAGCCTTTTTTATCTTCCAATTTTTTAATTTTTATCTGTTTGCTTATATTTTTTATAAAAATAACTCACTCCAATGATACATACAATCAAGCCCAATAATGCAGGCTTTAGAATGGACATACCTGCTTCACCACTAAAAACAACACTCCAAATAAATTTTAAAACAGCAGCCCCAATGATCACACCTAAAAGCCATTTCCAATTTCTTTTCCATGCTGCCAGAAGAAGCATAAAGAAAAATAAGGGGACAGATAAACTCATTACTATTTTAGGAATAGTCCATGCCCCTTTAAGATAATCTATTTCATAAGCTAAAAAATCCAGAACTTGAGGATTGCTCTCAGCGGGTGCAGGAAACCAGAACATACTTGTAAACAAAGCAAATATTGAGGCGAATATACCGGTAAGACTTTTCTTAAACGCAAAATAAACCATTGGTATGATAAATAAAGGTCTAATATACCAGCTTAAAATATTATGATGTCTTTCAAATGCCCAATTAAAAAATACATCATTGGTTAGAAATGATACAACAAATATTATAGTAGCACCGGCAAATAACATCCCTAATATCAAATCTGTTTTCTTTTTCATGGCAAATCTCCTTTACATTTCAATCACTTTCTTCAGAATTCCATTAAATATTATACTAATGAATCAATAGAGTTATTTAACCCGTGCTTATTTTTTTATTCTACTTTTTTATTTTCCACCTTTTTGTTCAATCGTAGGATTTATTTATATTTTTTAAAGTGATACTATTAGAACATAAGAAAAAGATTTAGAAAATAAATCTTAGGAGGAATCAATTCTATGAAAATTAAAAAGAGATGGATGGCACTACTATTAGTAGCTATTATGGCAATGTCTGTGATTGGTTGTTCCAATTCAAGCACAGAACAAAGCAAAGGAGAAACGCCAGCTAATACTCAAGAAGAAAGTACCGGTGAAGAAGAAAAGGTATTAGTAGTATATACAGCAAGAAGTGAAGAACTAAATAAAGCAGTGATTTCAGAGTTTGAAAAACAAACAGGAATTAAAGTTGAATTAGTAACAGCAGGCACAGGGGAATTATTAAAACGTGCAGAATCCGAAAAGGATAACCCATTAGGAGATATCTTCTGGGTAGCAGACCGTACAATGCTTGCTTCCTCTGAACACTTGTTCATGGAGTACGTATCTAGTGAAGACGGAAATATGATGGATGGATTCCAAAATACAACTGGATACTTCTCACCAGCATTTTCAGATCCCCCAGTGCTCATTGTTAATACAGATTTATTAGGAGATATAGAAATCAATGGTTTTACAGATTTGTTAAATCCTGAATTAAAAGGAAAAATTGCTTTCGGTGATCCAGTTAACTCCAGTTCAGCATTCCAATCTTTAGTAGCGATGCTATATGCAATGGGTGACAACAATGATCCAATGTCCGACAGCGCATGGGAATTTGTAGACAAATTTATCAAAAATCTTGACGGCAAAATCAGCAACAGCTCAAGCCAAGTATATAAAGGTGTAGCAGAAGGTGAATATATTGTAGGTCTTACCTGGGAAGATCCAGCTGCCAAATATGTAAAAGAAGGTGCTTCCGTTAAAGTAGTATTCCCAGAAGAAGGAACCATTTTCCCAGGAGAATCTGTACAAATCTTAAAAAACTGTAAACACCCTGAAAACGCAAAGAAATTTGTAGATTTCATGTTATCTGAAGAAGTTCAAAACAGAGTAGGTTCTGAATTAACCGTTCGTCCTCTTAGAAAAGATGCAACATTAGCAGATTATATGACACCTCAGGCAGAAATAAAATTATTTAGTAATTATGATGAAGGATGGGTTGCAGCGAATAAAGTAGAAATTACAAATAAATACAGCGAACATCTTGAATCTTCCATGGATTGATTTTAATTAAATAGGTTGGATTACTAAAACAGGGCCGCTAAGAGCAATGCCATGTCGAGAAGAAATGCTCGAGTGACAAGCAAAAGCGGCCCTTTGTTTCTAAAATATTAACTTAAAGGAGAGTTCAGAAAATGAGCGTAGCAATTAATATAGAGAATGTTATAAAGCGTTTTGGAAAAGATACAGTTATCAATGGATTATCTTTAGATATTAAGCCAGGAGAATTTTTTACATTACTTGGACCATCCGGTTGTGGAAAGACTACCCTGCTTCGTATGATTATTGGGTTTAACTCCATTGAAGGTGGTCAAATCAAAATTGATGGGAAGGTCATTAATGATATTCCTACCAATAAAAGAAATATGGGGATGGTGTTTCAAAACTATGCGATATTTCCCCATATGTCCGTTAAAGATAATATCGCTTTTGGTTTAAAAAACAGAAAAGTACCAAAGGAAGAAATTGAGAAAAAGGTAGATGAAATTTTAAAAGTTGTTAAAATAGATCATTTGAAAAATCGTATGCCGCAAAAATTGTCCGGTGGACAGCAGCAGCGTATTGCCTTAGCCAGAGCAATTGTAATTCATCCGGAAGTACTCTTGATGGATGAACCCCTTTCCAACCTGGATGCAAAACTCCGTACAGAAATGAGAAATGCTATAAAACAGATTCAGCAGCAAGTAGGTATTACGACAGTGTATGTAACCCATGATCAGGAAGAAGCATTGGCCGTATCCGACAGAATTGCGGTTATGAACGGTGGAGTGATTCAGCAAATTGATACACCTAAAAATATTTATCAGCGACCAGCTAATACCTTTGTTTCTTCATTTATTGGGCTTTCCAATATCATCAATGGAGTCCTAGAAGGCAATGAAAACGGTAAAGCATTACTTCGAATCGGCAATTATAAATTCCAAATGAATAATATCAAAAAAGACTGTCATCCAAATTCTGAAGTTAAAGTTTCCGTTAGACCTGAAGAATTTATAATCAATAAAGAAACCGAAGAGGGAATTCCAGTTGTAGTAAAAAGCAGTGTGTTCTTAGGGGTTGCAACGCACTATTTTGTTGAAACTAAAGAGGGTCAAGAAATAGAAGTAATAGAAAACTCCGATCTTGATGAATTAATTCCAAACGGAACAAAAATTCACTTAAAGGTACAGACACAAAAAGTAAATGTATTCAGTGAAGATGGCAGCAGGAGTTTTATAGATAGGGAGGTTCGTTCATGAAGAGCGGCATAAAAAAACTAAACATGTGGCAAGTCTTAGCATTTGCCATATTAGCACTGTTTTTGATGTTTGTAGTGTATCCCATAGGTCTTATCTTATATAAAAGTATTTTGATGCAGGATGGAAGTATAAGCTTTTCGTACTTTGGGAAATTCTTTTCCAAAAAGTTTTACTGGAGTACGCTAGTGAACAGCTTTAAAGTAACAATAGCCTCCACATTGGTCTCCGCTGTACTAGGATTAATAATGGCATATGTATTAAGAAGCGTACAGATTAAAGGAAGTAAGTATTTAAACATTCTTATTGTTATCTCTTATTTATCACCTCCGTTTATTGGAGCATATGCATGGGTTCAGCTCCTTGGACGAAACGGATTCATTACCCGAATTTTAAATTCTATGTTTAATGTTCAATTAGGTGGGATTTATGGATTTTCAGGCATTGTACTTGTTTTCTCACTGCAATCCTTCCCCTTAGTGTATATGTATGTTTCAGGGGCATTGAAAAACTTGGATAATTCTTTGAATGAAGTAGCAGAAAGCCTTGGATGTTCAGTATTTCAAAGAGTTACCAGAGTTATCGTACCTTTAGTAACCCCAACATTATTAGCCAGCTCACTGCTAGTGTTCATGCGTGTTTTTTCAGACTTTGGTACACCAATGCTTATTGGTGAAGGGTATAAGACATTTCCGGTATTACTCTACAGCCAGTTTATGGGCGAAGTTAGTACGGATGACCACTATGCAGCAGCTCTTTGTGTGATTGTCATTGGCATTACATTAATTTTATTCTTCTTGCAAAAATATATTGGTAATAAGCTAACCTATTCTATGTCAGCGCTAAAACCAATGCAAGCAGAAAAAGCAACCGGTATTCGCAATATTCTTGCCCACGCATTTGTATATTTGGTTGTATTGGTTGCGGTTTTACCACAGCTCACTGTAATAAGTACTTCGTTCATGGAAACGAAGGGTGCTTCTTATACCGGACAATTTACTTTAGAAAATTATAAAAATATTCTAACGCCGAAAAATATTAGTACCATAACGAACACCTATTTGTTTGGATTGGCGGCCATATTATTAGTTGTAGTTTTGGGAGTATTGGTATCTTATTTGACAGTGCGAAAAAGATCATTTTTAACCTCAATCCTGGATACCTTAACCATGTTCCCATATATTATTCCAGGATCAGTATTAGGTATTTCCTTCTTATATGCATTTAACAGAAAGCCATTACTCCTTAGCGGAACAGCGATTATCATAATTATTTCGCTATGTATCAGAAGAATGCCTTATACCATTCGCTCCAGTACAGCGATCATTGGCCAGATTAGCCCAAGTATTGAAGAAGCTGCAATTAGCTTAGGGGCTACGGAGAGAAAAACCTTCTTAAAAATCATGGTTCCGATGATGATGGCCGGGGTATTATCCGGCGCTATTATGAGCTGGATTACCCTCATTAGTGAATTAAGTTCATCCATCATTTTATACACCAGCAAAACTCAGACATTAACAGTAGCAATTTATGCAGAAGTTATTCGCAGTAATTTTGGAAATGCAGCGGCATATTCAACAATATTGACCTTTACCAGTGTTCTATCTTTACTACTATTCTTTAAAGTATCAGGAAATAATGATATTAGTGTATAATTTAAAATACTGCTTATCCAATAACAATATATCATAGTCAAAACTATGGTATATTGTTATTTGCATTATTAAGATTACTGTCTCCTGAAAATATTTATAAATGAGAGAGGTACAATATGGCGTCCAACCGATATAGAACCTATGTACAGAAAACATTTTTCCATTATATGTTTGCAATTATACTGTTTCTTTGTGTATTGGTATTTACATTTCTTACGATTGACATCCAATGGCTTACCAAAGCGGAAAGTCAGAGAAATAGCCTAAGGATTGCAGAGATTTTAGAACAAGAAATAGCCAATTACAAAGAAGGATTAAATGTTCTTGTAAGTAATGATGAAATCATCAAGGTTTTTAAACAACAAACGAAGGAACAGACTGCAAAAGCCAATCGCCTTCTGTATGATTTTTCCAATAGTCAGGGAGTTCGAGGGGTATTTGCTCTTGTAGATGTAGAGGGCAACATCCTTTGCTCGAATCTGTATAAAGACAATAGAAATATATTTTTGCAGAGTTTTCTCTATAAAAGTTTGGTTCCCAAAATGTTAAATGAGCCGGAGAAAACTATTTTAACTCCCAGTCGCCTAAATTATTCCTACAACCAGACAGGAGATTTACTGATTGGGCGAACTGTGATGGACCAAGGAGATACTATAGGCTTTTTATTCTATGACTTGTTGGATGAAGAAATTTACGACGCGGTTTACAAATATAATGTAGACGATGTGATTTTAACGGATCAATATAATAATTTGATTTTTTCTATCAGCAGACAAAGTGAAGACTTTATGGGGAAGTATCCTATCGGCAGTTTTCAATTTGAAAAAAATCAAGTTCATATTACTCAATTAAACGGGAAACAATATCTCATCATAAAGAGCATTCTTCACGGTAGTGAATTACATTTGTATACCTTGGTTTCTATCAATTTTCAACAGAGTCTTTTTCGTTATGCCATCATGTTTCTTGTCATTATTGGATTCATGATGCTCATCATGTTAAAACCTTTAACGGTACATATTGCAGATAAGAATTTATATGCGATAGAAGAACTTCGAAAATCCGTATTAGAAATGGGAAAGGGAAATATGGAGTATTCACTGCGCCCCCATGTCTTTGAAGAACTTCAAGAGCTACATGATACTTTTCGTAATATGGTACTGCAGCGTGAAGATCTTCAAAGAAAAAATAGTGAACTCATTGAAAGAAAAAGAGTTATGGAAATTAAACAGCTGGAAGAAAGGATTAATCCCCATTTTGTATTTAATGTTTTAGAAACTTTAAGGTATGAGGTTTTGATTGACCCATCTAAAGCTTCTGAGATGATCATGGCATTTGCAAATATAATGCGTTACAACATCTATTATGGAGATACTATTGTACCACTTGAGACAGACATAGAATATGTAAAAGATTATTTGCTCCTGCAAAAGATGCGCTATAATCGTCGTTTGACATACAGCATTGATATACCAGAAGAATTGATGGAATGTAAAGTCCCAAAATTGGTGCTTCAGCCCATTGTAGAAAATTCATTAAAACATGGCATGAAGAATGTTGAAGCCATTCATGTAAAGATTACTGCTTCCATGGAGGATGAAAACTTAAGACTGAGTGTCGAGGATAACGGAATAGGCATTGAACCTGAAATACTGGAGGAACTAAAAGAAGATTTAGAAAGAGAAGATGTATATAAAGAACATATAGGAATGTACAATTCCCATAGAGTTGTCAGACTGCTCTATGGACCACCTTACGGCCTAAAAATAGAGAGCACTTATGGGAAAGGTACACTGGTAACTATAGTTCTTCCGATCAATAGGGGGAATGATCATGCATAAGGTATTAATTGTAGAAGATGAAGATATTATGCGAAAAGGCTTAATGTTTATGCCTAAATGGCAAGAAGTCAATTGTATTGTTGTGGGAGAGGCATGCAATGGTCTGGATGGTCTGGAGAAAATCCAAAAACTCCAACCCGATATAGTGATTGTAGACATTAATATGCCCGTCATGGACGGTTTAGAAATGTTAGAAAAAAGTATACGAGAATATGGCTATGATGCGATTATTGTATCAGGCTATGGAGAATTTGACTATGCAAGAAGAGGCATTAGTTTAGGGGTTACAGAATACTTACTTAAGCCGATTAATTATACCAAACTTTATGAAGCCATTCGAAAGATTGAGGCGAAGAGAAATGTGAAAGAGAGTATGAAGAATACCATTCGCCAGATTGATGTTGAAAAGAAAAAGCTAGGACTTTTGGAACATGAGGATACGAAAACAGGGAACCGCTATGTGGATCTTATGCTTCAAGCCATTCATGAGAAATATGCTACACGACTGGCCCTTACGGATATAAGTGAAGAATGCCAAATGTCCTGTACCTATCTCAATGTAAAATTCAAAAATGAAACGGGATATACATTTAATGATTATCTTAACCGATACCGTATCCAAAAAGCAGTAGATTTATTAAGAGAAAACAAGTATAAGATTTATGAAATTGCAGAGATGGTTGGTTTTTCAGATTATAAATATTTTATCAAGGTATTTAAAAAATATATCGGACATTCTCCGGCTCGTTTCTTAAGCGAAAATTAAAACAGATAACATTTGCAAAAGGCTAAGTGGTTGGTCATCTAAGCCCATCTACTTAGCCTTTTTCTATTGGATGATATGTCGAACATAGTCGAAAGAAAATTTTGAAATAATATAGCAAATATTGTAGAATTAAGGTTATGAATTAAATAAATAATAACATAGGAGGACTGGTTCGTGAAAAAAGAATTTATGTCGTTGTAGTTTTCTTTATGATTATAACTAATAGTTTAGTTTTTGCACATTCCGGCAGAACAGATTCATCAGGAGGACATAGAGACAATAAAAATAAAAGTGGTTTAGGCTCATATCATTATCATTGTGGTGGAAATCCTGCTCATTTACATCCTAATGGCATATGTCCTTATAAAAATTACAGCAATTACACTGTAAAAACTTTTGCTAGTAGTTCGAACAGTTCTGAAAGAAAAATAACTAAATCATCATCAACGACTCAATATCAACATACCAAAGCAAAATTAGAAATTGACGGTGAATATATAGAAATTAACGGTATTTCTAAAGATGGAGTTACTTTAGTAGCTCTTAATCCCCCTAACCCATTTGGACAATCACACACTAGTTTAGTAAAATAATACTAACAGGAGGTTGTCAAAAATGAGGTCAAAGCAAAACAGATTTACTGCTGAATTTAAAAATCAAATAGTC
>JAAYPH010000140.1 GCA_012519955.1 Candidatus Epulonipiscium sp. | reverse complement strand
GCTTGGTCGAATTTCTTAATTACATATCCGCCAAGAGGTCCCATAATCATAGCTCCTAAGAACATTGGAACGTCTGAGCCCATAATAACACCTATGGTAGCAATCGCACCGAGTACGCCACCTCTTACATCTGCAACCATCTTACCGCCGGTATAACCAATCAATAATGGCAGCAAATAGGTAATCATAGGTCCAACCATTGAACTTAATTTTTCATTTGGCGTCCAGCCTGTTGGAATAAAGAATGCAGTGATAATTCCCCAGGCAATAAATGCACCGATGTTTGGCATTACCATTCCGCTTAGGAAACGTCCGAATTTCTGCACTTTTAATTGAAAAGCGCTTTGTTCTTTTTGTATATTAACACCTGTAGATACTCCCATGGAAAAACCCCCTTAATTTATGTTTAGACTTTTTTGCAAATAGAATCTCTCTAGTATCTCACTTAATTCATTGTAAATTTCTTTTTCTGCTCTTTCCCTAATTAAATATGTGAACCCCGAGTTTTCCATTAATTCTTTTGTAATTTCGCTTAAAATCTCTAAGCCTTCTTTTTCTATCTTTTTCGGTGCAAGCATAACTGATATAATAGATACTGGTTTATTATTGCCATCTAAATCTTTAATATAAAAATTATTATTAGGCCGTATAATCCAAAAATATAACGAATCCACTGCATCACTTCGACAGTGTAACAGCATAATCTTTTTTTGCTCTAATAAAGTTGAGCCTTGTTTTTCACGATGGATCAAATCATTTGATAATACTGCCCTAGCTTTTTCATCTTCTGTCACTTGATTTTTAACTAAGGCAATCGCATCATCTACATCTTCAACACTTGCATCCTGTATTAATCGAAAATGATCTAAGACTTGTATAATTTTTCTATTGTATATATTGAGAATCTCAAGTTTTTCTTTCAGTGTCATATTTTTTTGTTTTAAGTGCCCTATAGTTTTGTGGTCTTCTTCAAGATTTACAAAAAACTTTTCTAATTCTTCTTTATTTTGCTTATTAAAAAGTGGGTTTACCACAACAACGGGTAAACTGCAATTAGGGATAGGTACTGTGGATACAATAAGGTCAACATCTTGTTCCTTTAAAGTATCACTATCAATATTCAGTGTAGAAATACAATCTACAATATGAACATATGGAAATTCCTTTTCAATTCTGCTGGACAGCATCCTTGATGCCCCAATTCCGCTGGAACAAGCAACTACTATACGATAGTGCTTTGTACTGCGTTCCTTTTTCCTATGCTCCATTGCAGCTCCTAAGTGCATCGCTATATATGCGATTTCTTCCTCAGGTACTTTTATTTCTTCATGCTTCTCCATTACTTTTGCACATTCCCCTGCAACTTTAAAAAGCTGTGGGTAGGATTGCTTTATTTCTTGCAATAATGGATTTCTAATATCCAAATTCATTTTAATCCTGTTAATCGCCGGTCCCAAATGTCTCACAAGACCTATTAGAAGCTTCTCGTTCTGCTCTAAATAATAGCCCAGACCAATTTCGGCAATGCGGATCATTTCTTTTCCTATTTTAATGAGTTTAAAATCCTCTATCATGGAATTATCACTGCAAAAGAGTGTGTCTTTGCCTCCGCAGCCTTTTATATACATCGTTATATAAACTATCTCAGATACTGAAAATTCTATATTCAATTTGTTTCCTAAAGAATGTACAAGCTCTGAAACAATTTTATATTCCTTTGTATCTTTAATCTGTTGCAGCATTTTACGTTCAATCGTAATCTTGCCATTGTTCTTGATTCTTTTGATTCCGATGGACATATTGACAAGTAATGAACAATATGCATCGTCTGCCAATTGGTAGCCTAATTGCTTTTGTATCTCTGTGATGAATTCATCTAATAATTTAATGGTGTTAAAATCAATAAATCCCAAAATTTTGTCTTGTATTTTGGGCTCTGTATGATTTGCAACCTTAATATTCTTATTAATGTTATTTCTAATGAGATTTAGCAGATACGTTTCATCCACATATTCATAAATTAAATCCTTGCATGCACGGCGAATATTCTTTTCTTCGCCTTCAATATAAATTCCCAATCCTCTTTTTTTGACAATCTGAAGATTATATTTCTGTAACCACTCTTCAACTTTTTCTAAATCACTTCTTACAGTACCCTCTGTAATATCAAACAGATGGGCAAAATAATACATCTTGATAATTTCCCCGTTAAACAATAATTCACTTAATATAAGCGGATGCCGCTCCTCTGCCAGAAATACCTTCTCAACTTTTTGACCTTCAAGGATCTGTAAGATGTTTTTCTTCTGACTTTCATCGGCTTTCAAGCGAATACCAGTCCCCTTTTTCTTATCTAATCGATAGCCATTTGAGCTAAGCCATTTTTCTACGTCGTCAAGTTCGCGCAATACGGTCCTGGAACTTACCTCCAACTCCTTGGCGATGGACTCAATGGTAATATAATTAGATTTTTCACATAATATATGAATAATTTTTTTGATTCGGGGACTGATATTCATTTGAATGCCTCCTAAGTTTTTAGCCCTTCAAACGATCTACCAAAATATCATATTGAGGATCATTTACAAAGTTTTGAATTGAAATGTGTTCTGCATTAGGTGCCATGCTTTTAGCTCTTGATGTTAAGCTTTCATGAGTAATAACGATTTCAGCATTTGCTGGAATTTGCTCAATAGATTTATTAACAACACTTACATCAAGGCCTGCATTTTTAAGTTTGTTTCTTAATTTAGTTGCACCCATTGCACTTGATCCCATTCCTGCATCACATGCAACGATGATTTGTTTTACGCTTACTTTTCTTAAAGGTTGTTTTCCTTTTAAGTTTTGTACCGCTGCTTTTGCACCTTCTAAATCTTGATCTTCTGAGCCAGCTGCTCTCTTAACAAAGAAGGAAGCAATCAAGAAACTTACTGCTGCAGATACTACAACCCCTGCGATTACTCCGAAGAATCCTCCCTTTGGAGTCATAGCAAGTACTGCAAGAATACTTCCTGGGGATGGTGCTGCTACAAGTCCTGCTCCAAAGATGCTTAATGTGAATACACCGCTCATTCCTCCGCCGATTACTGCAAGTAATAATACTGGATTCATAAGCACATATGGGAAGTAAATTTCATGAATTC
>JAAYPH010000139.1 GCA_012519955.1 Candidatus Epulonipiscium sp. | reverse complement strand
GACTATTTGATTTTTAAATTCAGCAGTAAATCTGTTTTGCTTTGACCTCATTTTTGACAACCTCCTGTTAGTATTATTTTACTAAACTAGTGTGTGATTGTCCAAATGGGTTAGGGGGATTAAGAGTCGTTTTTTGGTGGTATAGAGTATCCTTTAAACAAAAACATTGTTATATGGGAATCTACAGAGCCAGTAATAGGTACATTTGCGATATTCAACAACACCCTGGACGGTGTAGATATGACTGTAAAAATTCAATATATGAATGGATGTTACGGCACCCAGACTCTGAAATCCAAAGAAGGATTTATGATAACCGATAAAGGAATTATATCAGCAAGTGTACGATTTTCCAGTGAAAATCCTGATGCAAGGGGTGATGTACTCTTAGAAACCTGTACACAGAGTATTGAAGAACAATGTCAAAAAGATAATTGCTGTCCGCACCCACTTATATGTCAGTCTTTATTTATAGATGCCAATAACATAAGAAGAAATCAAAAATATTTATTGTGGCATTCAGGATTTCCTGTAGAGGCAATAATGCAATTTTCAGTAGATGATGGTGTCTCTGCAACCATTATTATTGAGCGTTACGAGAAAAGTCCAATCACAGATACAATTCATTTTGACAGATCTAAAGTATTGGCAGCAGATCACATCAAAAATGTGTTTGTAAAAGTGAATCCTGAATCAAGAACAGGATCCGTTTCCATGGAAGTATGTATGCTGGAACAATTGCCGTTGAAAGGAGATGAAAATCAATGTCTTTGAAAGTATTAACCAGTAATCCGAAAGCTTGCTGTCCTACTCCCTTAGAATGCGGCGAAAGTCTTTTGATTCAAGAAAGCGGCATAGTATGGGAAAGCCATATACCAATAAAAGGAACATTTGTCTTTGACGGTTTCGGTAATCCAGCTCCTGTAACAATCAGGATTTACCAGTTCAATGGAAGAATAGTTACTCGAATTTTAGAGCCTGCCCAATCCTTTGTATTTACTGGAGACAATGTTAGAAAAATTGAAGTTTTCGTCTCAAATGGTCCCTCAAGCCTTGTTTTTGGATATTGTACCCAGACACTGACAAATGTAAATTGTAAGAACAAAAATTCTTGTTGTCCTGAATCCTTGTTATGCACTACTTTTTCATCTACCGGAGATATCCCGGCTAATGAAGACTATCTTCTGTGGCAATCTACAGTTCCTGTAAATGGATCTTTTGAATTCACTCCATTTTTCTTTGGAACAGGTCAATTTGAAGTCAAATTAACCATCAAACGGTTTAACAAACCTGATGTAATAGAGACAATTACACAAAGCACCGTCATTCGTTCATCAGATATGAAAGCACTGTTCATTAATATTCCTCCTCAGGCAGATCCTCCTGTATTAAATGTCAGGTATTGTTTACAGGATCAAGTAAATGAAAAGTTGAATACTGTTTTCAAACACTGACAGAGACAAATTGTAAACCCCATAATCCATGCTGTCCTGAATCTTTACAATGCGAATCAGCTGTACCTTATGGGAATATCCCAATGAATGAGGACTATCTTCTGTGGCAGTCGACAATTCCAATGACCGGATCTATTAGGTTTGTTCAATTTTCATTTATACCCATACAAGAATTTAAAGTAATGATCAAACGCTTTAACGAGCCCGGCTTGATCAAAACAGTTTCACAAAAAACTGTCATTCGCTCATCAGATATGAAAGCACTGCTGGTTAATATCCCAACTCAAGAAGAACCACCTGAACTGTTTGTTGAATTTTGTTTAAGAGATCAGGCAGATGAACAAACAAAATGTACTTCACTTATATAGGTGTCCAATTTAACACTGTTCGACATATATTGATAGTAGAAAGAATGATAGAGAGGTGAGGTTTTATGGCACTGCAATTTCCAACATCAGAGATGCGCAAAAAAGTTTGCATTCCAAAGCCAACAAGATGTGACGGAGATTTTGATAGATCTGTAAACATAAATGAAATCGTAACCCTATGGAAGTCAACAAAACCTGTAAAAGGAACCTTTTACTTGAATTTATTTGCTGAAGGAACGCCTGAAGGTGCAGTTGCAGTTTTCAGGATTAAACAAGCTGATGGAACAATTATTTCACGGACTGTTAAGCGAGGAACTGCCTATGCCCTTACAGTAGATCAAGCCTTAGAAATAACTGTCCAAGTCCAAAATGGACCACCAGATCAAACAGCCGAAGTTGAATTTATGTATTGCGATCAGAACCTCATAAAAGCAAAAGAAGAAAATTGTTGTTCTCCACCCCTTGTATGTGACGACTTTTCAGAGTTTTTATACATTGGGGAAGCACAACCCTTTCTTACATGGGAATCTTTATTTCCCCTCAAAGGAACCTTACTGTTTAATTTCATTGCTTCATTTGATCCGGCAGATAATCCATCCGCTACGATTAAAGTAGAACGCTTCAAAAAACCTACTATTATAAGGAATATTCCTCTGAAGGTAAGCAATTCTAACAATTGTGATATACCTTTTGTTTTAGCTGTTGATGACATCAGGAAAGTAACCGTCACTGCTTCAGAAATAGACCCATTCATTTCAAACTTACTTTTTAGCTTATGCCATCAGGAAGAAAGTGCTGCTTCATGTTGTAACGAACCCTTAAAATGTGAAAACAGTCTTCCCTATTTTCAACCCGAAGTACGCAGTCAAAATATAAAAATTTGGGAATCTTTTATACCTGTAAAAGGAACATTTTACATTGCCAACTGGTACGATGGAAAATTAACACTAAATATAGAATTTGACAACAAAAGAATATTTAAAAGAATTTTAAGGTATGGAGAAAGTTTTACAATTACTGCTAAAGAGGTAAAAACAATCACCATAAGATTAGATCCGGTGTCTGAACAAGAAGGATACTTTTATTTTCAATATTGTATACAGGATATACCTCTGCAAAAATCATGCAAAACTTCATGCTGTCCAAAACCTCTGCATTGTTATTTTGTGTTTCAGTCGTATGATAATCCTATGGATGAAATTTTGCCTTTATGGATTTCTAAAATTCCAGTAGATGGAGAAATACTATTTTGGATAGATGGGCTTCCACAGCAAAGGACAAAAGTGAGCATCAAGCGTTTTGGAAAACCAGACATAGTAAAAACGATTGAAGGAAACAGAATATTTACTGTGAGAACTACGGATTTGGAAGGAGTATTGGTTCAGCTGAGTAATGGTGCCCCTGAAAATTATATTATCATGCTACTCTGCATACAGGAGCAAGTACCCCTCAACCACGTTTGTTGTCCTGAACCTGTAAAATGCGAATTTGATAATTCTATTTTCTTAGTAGCCGATTTGGAATATCCTTTGAACAAAAATATTGCTTTATGAGAATCTACAGAACCAGTAAAAGGGACCTTTTCGATATACAATAATTCCCTGGACGGTGTAGATATGACTGTAAAAATTAACTATAAAGATGGATGTTTCAGTACTCGTACTCTAAAATCCGGAGAAGGATTTGGGATAACTGATGAGGGAATGATATCAGTAAGTGTACGATTTACCAGTGAAAATCCTGAGGCAAGTGGAGGAGTACTCTTAGAATCGTGCACACAAAATATTTTAGATCATTGTAAAAAAGATAATTGCTGCCCACAGCCGCTTTTATGTCAAGATATAGGTATAGAAGCCTTTGATATAAGAAGAAATCAAAAATATTTATTGTGGCATGCAGAATTTCCTGTAGAGGCAATAATGCATTTTTACCTATTAGACGGTGAATCTGCAACGATTATTGTCGAACGATACGATAAAAGTACAATCACAGAAACAATTCATAATGGCAGACCTAAATCATTGGCAATAGATCATATCAAAAATGTATTTGTAAAAGTGAATCCTGAATCAATGAGTGGTTCCGTTTCCATGGAACTTTGTATGCAGGAAGAAGTCTCGTTGGAAGGAGATGAAAAAGAATGAGTATGCAAGTATTAACGGATCATTCGAAAATATGCTGCCCTACTCCCTTAGAATGCACAGAAGATTATTATATATATGAGAGCGGCACAATATGGAAAAGCTATATTCCGGTAAAAGGAACATTTATCTTTTATGGTGATTTTAATTCAGCAACTGTCACAATCAGGTTTTCCCTATTTAATGGAAAAGTAGTTACTCGAATTTTACAGCTTGGTCAATCCTTTGCATTTACCGGAGATAATATCAAAGAAATTGAGGCTCTCGTCGCAGATGGTCCTGCAGACCTTTATTTTGAGCTTTGTACCCAAACCCTTACAGGTATAAATTGCAAACAAAAAAATCTATGTTGTCCTGACTCTTTACAATGCACCTTTTTTCCACTTTATTCGAATATACCAATAAACGAAGACTTTCTTCTATGGCAGTCAACAGTTCCTGTAACTGGATCTTTTGAAATTATTCCATTACAGATTTTTTCACAAGAATTTGAGACCAATGTAATCATTAAGCGATTTAATCAACCTGACTTGGTAGAGACTATTACGTCAACCACTGTCTTTCGTTCAGAAGATATGAAAGCTCTGCTGGTTAATATATCAAATCTGGAAGAACCCGCTGCATTATATGTTTCAGCTTGTTTAAGAGACCAGATAGATGAAAAAACAAAATAAGATTCTGAAGAAGAAAAGGACCGTAAATGAACTATGTTCATTTACGGTCCTTTTCTTCACTTCACCTGTTGATACCTCATAAACTTAAATCTTCCGGCCTAAGTTCTTCTTTTCTTTTAGCACCCTTCGGGCATTCTTTTTGCCGCCTACTTCTTTGAACATTTCATTAAGCTTTTCATTTTCTATCTGTCTGGAATTTAAACCTTCATACTTGGCTTCTTTCTTAAGCTTTAGGTAGTTCTTGAATCTTTCCAGAGACAGTTCGCCTGAATTTATGGCATTTTGAACTGCACAGTTTGGCTCATTTCTATGGGTACAGTCACTGAACTTACATTGGGTTGACAGTTGATCAATATCAGCAAAGGTTTTTGATAAATCTGCACTTTCAATACCTATTTCTCTCATTCCCGGTGTATCAATCACGGCTCCTCCACCAGGAAGAAGATACATCTCTCGCCTGGTGGTCGTATGCCTTCCCTTATCATCATCCCTTAATCCATTGGTTTCAATAATATCTTCACCTAAAAGCCTATTAATTAAAGTAGATTTGCCCACACCGGAAGAACCTATAAATGCAATGGTTTTTCCATAGCCTGTATAATTCGTTATCGGTAAATAACCATCTTCACTCATACTGGAAGTTACAATCACATCCACACCTACTGCAACCGTATCGATTTCAAATAATTTATCAGAAAGATTCGTACACAAATCCGATTTGGTCAGTACAATAACCGGACTTGCCCCACTATTCCAGGCAATCCCTAAATAACGCTCCATTCTACGAAGGTTGAAGTCATTATTTAATGACATACAAATAAACACCGTATCAATATTGGCAGCTACTACTTGTTCGTCGTTAGATGTCCCTGCTGCCTTTCTTATAAAAACGCTTTTTCTGGTGAGCACATGATGAATGATTGCATTGCCTCCCTTATTGTCATTCCGGTCAAGCATAACAAAATCTCCCACAGCTGGATACTGGGACAGGCTTTTTGCTTCAAATCGAAATTTCCCGGAAATCTCTGCAGTTAACTCACCATTTTCAGTGATAACCTTGTATAGATTTTTATACTGTGAAACAATTCTACCAGTATAAAGCCCTTTATATAAAGTAGACTCATTCACAAAACGCTGGCTGAGTCCTATATTTTCCATATTTATTTTACTCAATTTTAATCCTCCTAAAGTTTTAATTGGCTTAATTGCATGATTCACTTTGGGAGGGTTATATACCAAATTAGTTTGTATACACCTCCCTATTTACTACAATGTCCACAATACTTAAATTAAACATAAAATATCTCCTTCTTTTTAAAACTAGATAGTATAAGTTAAAATTTATTACATTTCTCTATAATATATCATATAGTTTTTTGTATCACAATTGATATTATTTACTGCAGCAAAGAAAAAATCTCTTTACTCAGATTATTGTTTCTCTTTTTTATGTTTTATCCATCCATATTTAATATAATGCTGATTATCAAGACTTGGCTCAACTTCAGAGTTTAGGAAAACTTGATGAAGCATTTTGCAGATAAAGAAAAGTGTGCTCACCTTTAAACTTTTTCGTTTTTGAGGCTTTACATTCTTCACCTTGGCTGCGAGATGTTCCATTTTGCATTCCAGCATTTTCATACTCTTATCGTTTATTTTATCCCAAAAGATATCCCCCATCATCTTCGCCCCACAAGTATACACTCTGGACACGCCCAGCCATGACATGCTGGTTTTAACATCTTTTTGAGCAGCACCATTAGACGCTCCAATACTATTTGTAATGATTAAAGCCGTTTTCTCAAATATGCTGGGATCAGGCCGATGGACCATCCAATGGACACAAAGATGATCAAGCACTGATTTGATGGTTGCCGGTGCTCGAAGTGCATACACCGGGTAAGCAAATACCAATAAGTCTGCTTTCAAAAAAGCGTTCCAAATTGGCAACATTATTTCCGAATGGGGACAATGCTCCTCTCCATACAAAAAACACCTTTTGCACCCTACGCAAAATGATGGAAATTCGTTTGGATAAAATTCGGTAACTTCATTTCCAGTCTGGATATGGCTAAGAAACATTTCCTTCATATGATAAGTAATGCCTTTCATAGGTGTTCCGTTTATAACGACAATATTCATATATTCTCTCCTACTCGATAATCATACCAATCTCATCTAATATTTTAAAACTTCTAGAATTATTCTATTTTTGTGTATTTTAACAATTGTATAAAACATACAATATCATATCTGTATATATATTTCAAATAATTAATCATTTTCTTCCAAATAAATTTTGCTGCCTAAATATATCTCTATTTCTTGAAAGTATAAAAAAATACTATCTTCTCATGAAAACATCTCCTGTTATCAAATATTGTTAACAGGAGATGCCATATTAAAGGGAAAAATGAGCAAATAGGTAACCCCTTCTATGCTAATAGGGTAACTGTATGATCCCCTAATTGTAAAACTTGATCTAAGCTGGCTATGGCAGCAGATTG
Source organism: Candidatus Epulonipiscium sp. (assembly GCA_012519955.1). GTDB lineage: Bacteria > Bacillota > Clostridia > Lachnospirales > Defluviitaleaceae > Defluviitalea > Defluviitalea saccharophila. Next base: position 14,148 of record JAAYPH010000139.1, on the reverse strand, counting down.
ATACTCTATGATTTCATTAAGTTCTTCTATAATTTTATCATAATTCATTTCTTCCTTCATAATTTCCTGCTGTACTTCTTTCATATCTTTTGCCCCATTAATTTGTGCAAGGGCTGTTTGAATCTTTGGTGTTTCAGTTTCGACCATCTGGATAAATTCATTAAAAACTTGTATTTGATCTTCAGTCATTCTTTGCCTGGTTCTTGCTTTTTCATTCATTTTAGATTTTACCATAGTGATGACGTTGTTTTTACTTTCTAATAACTCGGTAAGTCGGCGTGTATTATTATGTAATTGTTCAATCAGAGATTGTACCTGCTGATCTTTATTCTCTATCTTAGCAGTATCCTTTTTCTTTAATTCATCATCTACTACTTGAACATAAAAAGGATGAATATGTAATAATTCCGAAATAGGATCTGCTGAGATAATCATATGTGCAGGCTGAGATAAACAAATAAACAGTAAAACACCACCAATAATCTTCTTCAAACGAGTTCCCCCTTTATTTTATCTTGGTGAATTTTATAACTATATACGTATATACGAAAAAATTTTCTTAAAGTATGGTATATATTACAAAAAATTATTACTAAAAATGCGTTAGACTAAGAATAAGCTTGCCTTAACCAACGCATCTTTTTTAAAATTAAATTCTTTTTAATACCGTTTTATTCCCAAAGATAACTTGTCATTGTTAATGCTCCCAGTTCACAGGATTTATTGAATACACTAACCTTGTCTTCTTTATCAGAAGCTCCAAGGGCATATAACAGAGGATAGAAATGATCCGGGGTTGGTACTGCATATTTTGCAGCACTGCACATTTCGTTATATTTTAAAATACTATTATAATTCCTATTGAAAATATTTTCATAAATATACTCATCAAATTCATATGCCCAGTCAAATCCCTTGCTTCCCATATGCCAATCCACTAGTCTTAAATTGTGAACAATATTCCCTGTACCAAAAATAAGAACCCCTTCTTCTCTTAAACTCTTTAACTCTCTGCCGATTTTGTAATGGGCTTCCGGAGGAGCATATGCATCGACACTGATTTGAAATACGGGTATATCTCTTTCCGGATACATATGCACCAATACGGACCATGTTCCATGGTCAATGCCCCAAGAGTTATCATATTCCGTTTCTTTTGAAATGAGTTCCTTTGATATCTTAGCTATTCTCGGTGATCCCGGTGGATTGTATTTAACCTTATACAGTTCGTCGGGAAATCCGTACATATCGTAGATCGTTTTTGGGGACTCCTCGTTCATAATTTTGGTGCCCTTTGTAAACCAATGGGCTGATATTGATATAATTACCTCTGGTTTGGGTATCCTTTCTGCGATACTTCTCCATGTTCTTGAATACTCATTGTCTTCAATGGCATTCATCGGGGAACCATGTCCTACGAAAACAACTGGCATCTTTGGCATACGATCACATATTCCTTTCTTAATATATCTTAAATATACTACCAACATATTCTACTTTTCTTCTTCTAAGTATTTATTCTCCATTAACCAAAAAAATATACCCTCGATACATATCAAGGGCTCTAATTATTAATCTGCAAATGTAGTATGTTTTACTTTCCATTTTTCTAATGCAATACCGAGCCAAAAACCATAAATGCCTAATGTTATAATACAAAGGAGCAACCATTTAATCCAGTTGCCAAATAATCCAATGCCAGTTCCATTGAATTTTAATCTTCTACCCTCTATCACCGTATGGTTGATCTTCCATCCATAAACCATACATAATGCCCAAGGATACGCAATACCAAGAGTAAAGACTGTTAAAAGCCATCCTAATAAAGACCATCCTATAAGAGATAATAAGCCCCCATCAAAATAGGATTCTCCTTGATTAATATTCACTCCTGTATTCATTGCTATTTCTGACATATTACCCCACCTTTCGTATTTTTGTTCCATTATACAATAACTTACAGTGAGGATTCAACAATAATTTTCCAAATCTCTTTACCATTATTAATAAGGAAGCGGATATCCTCATAAAAGAAAAGAATTATCAAGCTTTTGGGGAATTTTTCAAATATAATAACAACCTGTAAAGATAAATTGGGAAGTTACTACGTCCAACTAGATGCTATTCGACATATATTGATAATAAGAATAATAGTAAGTAAAGAGGTGAAATCCTATGGCGTTACAGTTTCCAACATCAGAGCTTACAAAAAAATTTTGTTCTCCAAAACCAACGAGATGCAGCGGAGATCTTGTTAGAATATTGAACTTTAACAAAACGGAAACCTTATGGAAATCAACAGAACCTGCCAAAGGAACCTTTTATTTGAACTTAAATACAGAAATAACGCCTGAAGGGGCATTTGTAATCTTTAATATTAAACAAGGTGATGGAACAATTATCTCAAGAATTATTAAGCGAGGAGCTGCCTATGTCCTCACAGTAGATCAAGCCGTTGAAGCAACTGTTCAGGCAAAAAACGGACCACCGAATCAGTTTGCCTTAGTTGTATTTGCTTATTGTGATCAAAACCTCATAAAAGCAAAAGCAGGAAATTGCTGTTCTCCTCCACTTGAATGTGACGAATTTCTTTTACCAATATTTCAATGGACAACAGAACCTTTATTTACATGGGAAACCTTCTTTCCTGTCAAAGGAACCCTATTTTTTTACTTCACATCTATATTTGATTTGGCAGATAACCCATCTGCTACAATTAAAGTAGATCGTTTTAATAAACCTACTATTATAAAAACCATTCCTCTGAGTATAAGTAATACAGATAATTATTCTGAAATACCTTTCGTACTGACTGCGGATGAAGTCAGAAAAGTGACAATCACTTCTTCTGGAATAGATCCAAATGAGTCATGGGTTAATACAAAATTATGCTATCAGGAAGAAAGCAATGCCTTATGTTGCCACGAGCCCTTTAAATGTGAAGATTCCTTTTACTTTTTCCCTCTATCAACCCCCACCCCAGACATAAAAATATGGGAATCTGTTATTCCTGTAAAAGGAACATATTCCATAGTCAACGGTTTCAATGGGACATTAATCCTAAATATACACTTTAATAATCAAAAAACATTAGAAAAAACCTTAGTACCGGGAGGAGGCTTTGCAATTACTGCAGAAGATGTTAAAGAGATCACTATAAAAGTAAACCCTTCCTCTACATTAGGATTCATGCTATTTCGATACTGCATACAGGATATGGATCCGGAAAAAGTATGTCAGTCGTTGTGCTGTACCAAACCTTTGCAATGTAATATTGTATGTCAAACGTTCGATAATCCTCAGGGCCAAACAATCCCTTTATGGATTTCTAAAACTCCCGTAGACGGAGAAATACTATTCTCTATAGAAGGCCAACCACAGCAAAAGACAAAATTAATCATCAAACGTTTCAATAAACCAGACATTATAAAAATTGTTGAAGGAGAAAATATATTTGCAATAAGAACAACGGATATGGAGGGAGTATTTTTCAGGCTGGATAACGGCAACCCTAATAATAATACAGTAGAAACAAATCTCTGCATACAGGAGAAAATATCCCAAAGCGAAAAACCCTTTTGTTGTCCTGAACCAATATAATGTGAAATCGATGATCTTTTTACTTTTATCGCTAATATAAAATATCCTTTAAATCAAAATATCGTCTTATGGGAATCAACTGAAGCAGTAAAAGGTACATTTTCAATAATCCACGATTCTCAAGACGGTGTAGAAATGACGGTAAAAATTCAGTACAAAAATAGATATTTCGCCACACGGACCTTAAAATCCAGGAAAGGATTTATGATAACCGACGAAGGAATTATATCAGTGAGTGTACAATTCTCCAGTGAAAATCCAGAAGCAAAAGGTGAAGTAATCTTTGCATCTTGTACACAAAATATTTCAGAAGAAAATAAAAATGATAAAAAATGATGTAAATCAATGAAATCCACCAACTTTTTTGTTGGTGGATTTTTACGTCAACCAAAACATGGCTATATTCAAATGTAGAATATGTACATGTACCATTACACTTTTTGTCGACATATATTGATATTAGATCAATAAAAAGAGGTGAAATTCTATGGCGCTGCAATTACTAACACCGGATCTTACAAAAAAATCTTGCCCTCCAGAACCAACGAGATGTAACGGAGAATTTACTGCAAGTGTAAATTTGAATGAAACCGTAACCCTGTGGAAGTCAGCAGAACCTATCAAAGGAACCTTTTATTTAAGAGTGAATGCAGGCGGAACCCCTGTAGGTGCTGTTGCAATCTTCGAAATTAAAGAGTCTAATGGAACCATCATTTCAAGAAATATTCCACGGGGAACAGCCTATGCTCTGACAACCGATAAAGCAACCCAAATAACCGTTCAGGTAACAAATGGTCCACCGGATCAAACTGCCTTAATATTTTTCATGTATTGCAGCCAGGAGACCATAATATCAGAAGCATCAGAAGAAAAATGCTGTTCCCCTGCTCTTACCTGTGATGATTTTTCTGATACTATTGGGCAGTGGGATGCAGAACCTTTATTTACATGGGAAACTTTCTTTCCTGTCAAAGGTACTTTGGAATTTATTTTCAGATCTACATTTAATCCAGTAAATAATCCATCGGCTACGATTGAGGTAGAACGCTTTACAAAGCCTGATCTTGTAAGAACGATTCCCCTGAATGTGAGTAATACGGACAGCTCTGATGTCCCTTTTGTATTAACTGTTGATGACATTAATAAAGTGACTGTCACTTCTACAGGAATAGATACATCCAACTCCAGCGTTAATTTTCTGTTATGCCATCAGGAAGAAAATATATCTTCGTGCTGTGACGAACCTCTTAAATGTGAAGGCAGCTTTCAGTTTGCTCCATTAGCCCCTGCACAAGATATAAAAATATGGGAATCTGTCATACCTGTAAAAGGAACATATTCTATTACCAGCGTTTACGAGGGAACGGTAACGGTAAATATACAGTTTAACAACAATAAAACATTACAAAAAACTTTATCACCCGGAGGAGGTTTTGCAATTACTTCAAAGGATATAAAGGATATCACCATAAGAATAAATCCGTCACCTTCACCAATAGGAGGCATTGAATTCCGATATTGTGTACAGGATATGCTTCGAAAAAATCCCTGTAAATCTTCCTGTTGTCCAAAACCCCTGCCTTGTGATGTAATCAGAGCAGAATCCTTTAATAATCCACAAGGTAAAAACATTCCTATATGGATTTCTAAAATTCCCGTAGAAGGAGAAATAGTATTTTCAATAGAAGGCCAGCCACAGCAAAGGGCAGAAATAATCATCAAACGTTTTGGAAAGTCAGACATTGTAAGAACGATTGAAGGAGAAAGAATATTTACTGTAAGGACTACAAATCTAGAGGGAGTATCTGTTCAGCTGAATAACGGTGATCCTGGTGATAATGCCATTAGATTGGTTCTGTGCATACAGGAGCAAATCTCCCAAAAGAATACCGAAAGCAAAAATTATTCCAGTAAAAAAATCGATTGTTGTCCTGAACCAGTAAAATGTGAATTGGATCCTAATCTTCTCATAATAAATACTGTAGAATTACCTTTGAACAGGGACATTGTTTTATGGGAGGCTACTGAACTGATCAAAGGCAATTTTTCGATACGCAATGCCTCCCTAACCGAAGTAGATATGACTGTAAAAATTCGATATAAAGATGGACACATCGATACGCGAACACTAAGCCCCTCTGAAGGGTTTATGATAACCGATAAAGGAATTGTATCAGTAAGCGTACGATTTTCCAGTACAATTGCAGAAGCACGGGGTCAGGTAGTCATTGAATCTTGCACACAAAATATTTTAGAAAAAAATAAAAATAATCTTTGCTGTCCTCAACCCCTTATATGCCAGTTTTTATCTACAGAAGCCACAGGTATACCAAGCAATCAGAATTATTTATTGTGGCATGCAGGATTTCCGGTAAAGGCAATGATAGAAATTCTCCAGGATGCCACTGAACCTGCAACACTTATTATCGAACGATACAATGAAAACACAATTACAGAAACCCTTCCCGCTAATAGCTCCAGAATATTGGTTGTAGATCATATCAAAAATGTTTTTATAAATATGAATTCTGAATTAGGAACAGAACGTGTTGTTATGGAAATATGTATGCAGGAAGAACTGCCATTGAAAGGAGATGAAAATCTATGTCACTCCAAGTGTTAACCAAAAATCCTAAATTATGCTGCCCTACTCCCTTAGAATGCAGCGGCGGATTTGTCATAGAAAGAGGAGGCACAATATGGGAAAGTTATGTACCGGTAAAAGGAACATTTACTTTCGATGGCAGCAGTAACTCGACCAGTGCAACCATTAGAATTCATTTATTTAATGGAAAAGTAATTACTCGTAACCTCCAGCCGGAGCAATCCTTTGCTTTTACTGGAGATAATGTCAAGAAAATCGAGGCTTTCGTCTCAGAAATCCCTTCAAATATTTTATTCAGACATTGCGCCCAGGAACTCATAGATTTGAACTGCAAGCTGCGGAATAAATGCTGCCCGCAATCCTTACAATGCGAATTACCTGTAACATATCGGAACATCCCTACTGGTGAAGACTTTCTTTTATGGCAATCAACCCTTCCTGTGAGAGGTTTCCTAGAAATCAACCTATTTTCCTTTGCAGGAGGATCGGTCAAAATAATTATCAAGCGATTTAACAATCCAGATTTAGTAAAAACCATTACACAAAACACTGTCATCCATGCATCAGATATGAAGGCACTCCTCGTCCATATACCCAGAAACCTAGCGGACCCACCTGACATATCTGTTCAATACTGTATAAGAGACCAATTAAATAAAAAGATTGCATTTTAGTTATTTCCCATATAAAACACCTCCTGTTGTAAATCATCAACAGGAGGTGTTTTTTTAATGTGGAAATGTGGACAAACAGGCACCATTATTATGTCCAATTTGACCTCATTCGACATATATTGATAGTAGAACACTATAAAGAGGTGAAGTACTATGGCGCTACAATTCTTCAGCCCGGAACTTACAAAAAAATTTTGCAGTCCAGAGCCAATAAAATGCAGCGGAAGATTTGGCACCACTGTGAACATTAATGAAACCGTAACCCTATGGAAGTCAACAGAACCTGTCAAAGGAAGCTTTGTTTTAGAGTTGAATGCATCAGGAACACCAGTAGGAGCTATTGCCGTCTTATCAATTAAACGAGCGAATGGTACAGTGATTTCAAGAAATATAGGACGAGGAGCATCCTATGCACTTACCGTTGATAATGCTGTTGAAGCAACTGTTCGAGTAATAAATGCTCCATCCGATCAAACAGCCTCAGTCTTTTTTGATTATTGCAGCCTTGACATCATGAAAACAAAAACAAGTAAAGGAACTTGCTGTTCTCCTGCTTTTTCATGTCCCGGCCTTATAAGTCAAGCAATGGATTGGGAAACAGAACCTTTATTTATATGGGAATCTTTCTTCCCAATCAAAGGAACTCTTAATATTATCTTTTTAACAACATCTAATCCAGCAGATCATCCAACCGCTACGGTTAAGGTAGAGCGTTTTAAAAAACCAGATGTGATAAGAACGATTCCGCTGGATGTAACGAACACTAATAACTCTGTTGTGCCTTTCACCCTAATAGTTGATGATATTAAGAAAGTTACAATCACTACTGCAGAAATAGACCCAGTCCTTTCATTCGTTAATATACTCTCTTGTCATCAGGAAGAAAACAGTAGTCTTTGCTGCGATGAACCTTTTAGCTGTGAGCATATCCATAGTTTTGGAGAGCCACCAATCATTGAAAGTATAAAAATATGGGAATCCCTTCTGGATGTAAAAGGTACTTATTCCATTCTCAATGGGTACAATGAAGCGTTAACGGTACGTATACAGTTTAATAATAAAAAAACATTAGAAAAAACTATAGCGCCTTTCGGAGGATTTGCTATTACTGCAAAAGGTATAAAAGATATTACATTAAGCTTTAATCAACCAGGTACAGAAATGGGGTCCCTTTTCTTCCAATATTGTATACAGGAAGGACATCTGCAAAAAACGCACAAACCATCTTGCTGCCCCAAACCCCTGCACTGTAATAATATTACGTTTGCATCCAATAATAATCCTCAAAACCAGACAATCCCATTATGGATTTCTAAAATTCCCGTAGACGGTGAAATATTAATCTCAGTAGAAGGCCAACCAGAACTAATAACCAAAGTAATCATCAAACGCTTCGAAAAGCCAGACATTATAAGAACTTTTGAAGGAAACCGAATATTGATTGAAAGAACTACAGATTTAGAGGGATTATTCGTTGAACTTAATAATGGTGACCCGAGTAATAATTCAGTTGTTACAAGTCTCTGTATACAAGAACAAGTATCCTCATACAATCCTGAAATCAAAAATTATTGTAATAAAAATGAGATTTGCTGCCCGGAACCTGTAAAATGCGAATTCGATCCTGATTTTTCTATAATATTCCCTTTAGCAGCATCTTTACCTTTAAATAGAGAAATGGTTTTATGGGAATCTACAGAACTAATAAAAGGAACATTTTCGCTGCGCAATATCTCTGAAGGCGATACAGATATGACTGTAAAAATTCGATATAAAAATGGACCCATCTATTCACGAACTCTAAAACCTTTAGAAGGATTTATGATAACCGATGAGGGAATTGTATCCGTAAGTGTACGATTTTCCAGCGAAGATCCAGAAGCAATGGGAGACCTGGACTTTGAACTTTGTACACAGAATATTATTGAACCGTGTGAAAAAGACTGCTGCTGTCCAGAACCCCTTGTATGCCAGTCTATATCTGCAGAAGCACAAAATATACCAAGCAATCAGAAATATTTATTATGGCATTCAGCATTTCCTGTAAAGGCAATGATTGAAGTTTTCCTGTTTGCCGGTGAATCTGCAACGGTTATTATAGAACGATACGGCAAAAACACAATCACAGAAACCATTCCTTCAAATATCGCTAGGATATTGACTGCAGATCATATCAAAAATGTATTTATAAAAGTGGATAATGCATCAGGCGTTGGCTCTGCTTTTATAGACGTCTGCATGCAGGAAGAATTTCTTTTGAAGGGAGATGAAAATCCATGTCAATGCAATTATTAACAAGTACTCCTAAATCATGCTGCCCTGCTCCCTTAGAATGTGAAGGTAACTTTTTTATAGTAAGAAGAGGTACAATATGGGAAAGCTATGTGCCGGTTAAAGGAACATTTACCTTTGATGGCAGCCAAAACACCACCACAGCAACAATCAGAATTTATTTATTTGATGGAAAAATAATTACCCGCAGCCTGCTGCCTGGCCAATCTTTTGTATTCACTGGAGATAATATCAGAAGAATTGAGATCTACGTCCCAAACGGTTCCTCAAACATAACATTTAGACATTGCACACAGGAACTATTGGATTCAAACTGTAAATGGAAAGATAAATGCTGTCCTGAATATTTACAATGCGAAGCAGCTGCAACATATAATAATATCCCTCTTGATGAAAACTTTCTTCTGTGGGAATCAACAATTCCTGTCACAGGATCTTTGATAATTAATCCTGATGCATTTTCAGGAGGAGAAATAAATGTCATTATTAAGAGATTTAACAAGCCGGACTTAACACAGAAAATTAAACAAGGCACCGCCCTGCATACATCAGATATGAAAGTACTACTCATCAATATACCAGGTGTCGTGCCAGACCCTCCAGGAATTTCTGTTGAATTCTGTTTAATCGACCAGGTAAAGGAAAAAGGGAAATGTTAGCTATTTTTCGTTAAATGATAGGATATACTCCACCACAACCACCTCCTATGATAAGCACTGGTCAACAGGAGGTGGGTGTATGTTAAATTTTCGAGAGATTTATTTTACATATATGGATAAATTATTTATAATACAAGTGTAAATCTATTCAACGCCAAAGGAGAGATACTACATGGAAAGAATGGTAGGAACGATCGTAAGAGGTCTTCGTGCCCCAATTGTTCATAAAGGGGATAATATAGCAGAAATCGTCGTAGATACTGTGTTAAGAGCTTCACAGTCTGAATCCTTTTCTGTTCAGGATAAAGATATCGTGGCAATCACTGAATCTATTGTGGCTCGTGCCCAGGGCAATTACGCAAGTATTGACGCTATTGCAAAAGATATTCATTCAAAATTTGGAGACGATACGGTTGGCGTAATATTCCCGATTCTTAGTCGCAATCGCTTTGCCATCTGTCTTAGAGGAATAGCAAAAGGAGCAAAAAAAATTGTCCTGATGTTCAGCTACCCTGCCGATGAAGTTGGCAATCATCTTGTAGATGTTGATCTTCTAGATGAAAAAGGAGTAAATCCCTGGACTGATGTATTATCAGAAAAACAATTTAGAGATCTTTTTGGGTATAATAAACATACCTTTACCGGTGTAGACTATATCGATTACTATAAATCTCTGGTGGAAGAATACGGTGTAGAATGTGAAATTATATTTTCTAACAACCCTAAAACTATTTTATCCTATACTAAAAGTGTTCTGACTTGTGATATTCATACGAGATTCAGAACAAAACGCATTTTAAAAGCAAATGGTGGAGAAAAAATATATGGCCTTGATGATATTTTGTCTGCATCCATTGATGGTTCTGGCTATAATGAAAAATATGGTCTTCTGGGTTCAAACAAAGCTACAGAAGAAACTGTAAAACTCTTCCCTCGTGATTGTCAGCCTCTTGTAGAGGACATTCAAATGCTTCTTAAAGAAAAAACAGGGAAAACCGTTGAAGTTATGGTATATGGAGACGGGGCATTCAAAGATCCTGTAGGAAAAATATGGGAGTTGGCTGATCCTGTGGTTTCACCGGGATACACCAAAGGACTGGAAGGAACGCCCAATGAAGTAAAACTTAAATATCTTGCAGACAATAACTTTGCAGGATTAAAAGGAGAAGAACTTAAAAAAGCAATCTCTGAATATATCCAGAATAAACAGGCAAACTTAGTCGGCGCTATGGAATCTCAAGGGACGACGCCCAGAAGATTAACAGATTTAATCGGCTCTCTTTGTGACCTCACTTCCGGAAGCGGAGACAAAGGAACGCCTATTGTATATATTCAAGGTTACTTTGATAATTATGCTAAATAATCTTTAAGAAAAGCCAAAATTCTCCCTCGCTGGTCGAGGGAGAATTTTATTATTGCATAGGAAATTCCTCCGGATTTCCTATGCAATAAATGAACGGAGTAAATTTTGCAAAGAGATTATGCAGTATGGGTTGAACTATTATGTAATTCTTCGTGATCATAATGGAGGAAAATATTGATATTGTTTCTATCAAGCTCTATATTTTCTTCTGGTACTTTAGAGTTTTGCAATCCATTTCTAATATCTTCGAATTTAATCCAAAGATTTTCATTATACTGTCCATATACATGGGATAATGTGACAGGGGATTTCTCTAAAGTTTTATCTGTCCAATGGCTATGTTCCTCATCAATAGAATCTTCAAAATAATCCATAGCAGCCAAAAGAATATCTTTATTCTCTATGAAATTTCTGTTTTCCAGCACACAATATTCTAACGCTCTGTCGATAATATCCGTTTTTGGATTAGCTCTTCTCCTATATATCTGAGAATAACTAAAATCTTCTTCTCTATATCTTACTTCATCCTCTATAGTGTCATAGTACCTTTTTTCTAAAATCAATGCTGCTAAGGTAGGGTTAATTCCTTTATCCAATAGTATGTCCTGAACTGTATCATAGTTTCTTATAATTTTACTAAAGAAAAGATTTTCGTTAACAGGATGATCGCATTTGTACGCAAATTCTTCTACATCAAGTAAAGTCTGTCGGGCTTGCTGTGATAATGAAATATGAAACAATCGTAAATATTCTTCCAAATCGGCAATAACAAGACTCGGTGTAATTTTCATTTTTACATCCCTCCGTATTTATTGTTAACTAAATCTTTTCCACATTTTTCATTTTTATTCCATGAATATTTTCTAATCGTACGGATTAATTAAGATAGTTATTCTATCGTTAAAGGACATGATATTTCACATGAAAACTACCTCCTGAGATCAGTGATGATCCACAGGAGGCAGTATCTTTAAATGTGGAAATGTGTACAAACAGGCACGGTTACTTCGGTTACTTATTTAAAACAGAATAAATTGCCTCACAAGCCTCAGCCATTTTATCCACATTAATATTGGAATAATTGATAATAAAATAATGAGGTTTACTTTTATCCCGTTCCAGATAGTATTCAGATAAAGCTTTAATTTGAATGCCTCTTTTCTTTAGCCTGTTTGTCATTTCTGCATCTGATAAATGAGTATGGAGCTTAATTAAAAAATGTAATCCCGAATCGTTTTCTATTATTTCGCACTTCTTTCCTAATTTGCTTTTAGTAATAGTCTCCATAAGCTGCCTTCTTTGCCTTGTATAATAAAGCCTCATTCTATTAATATGTTTTTCAAAAAATCCTTTATTAATAAATGCTGCTAACGTATATTGCTCAAAGTTTGAAACCGTACAAGAATAAAAGGACAGCTGTTCATAAAATTTATTAGCAAGATGTACAGGCAATACCATGTAACTGATACGGATTGTGGGTGTAAGGGATTTAGAAAATGTATTCATATAAATGACCTTTTCGCAGGCATCAATACTGAAAAGTGTAGGAATAGGTTTTCCATTATATCTGAATTCGCTGTCATAATCGTCTTCAATAATGTATCTATTGCTTTTTTCATTTGCCCAGGCCAATACTTCATATCTCCTGCTTGCCGGCATTGTTATTCCAGTAGGGAAATGATGATTAGGACTAATATGGGCCACCTCCGCTCCTGATTGGCGCAATCCATCCAGAGTAATTCCTTTGTCATCCATATCTGCGAAGTTACACTCTATATTGTATTGCTTATAAATTCGGACAAGTTTCTTATAGCCTGGATTTTCTATACAGTAATTTTTATCCCTTCCCAGAAGTTGAATTAATAGTCCGTATAAGTACTCCGTTCCAGCCCCAATTACAATTTGATTAGGATCTACCAGCATTCCCCTATAAGATCTCAAATGCTCTGCTATCGCAGTCCTGACTTCAAGTTTCCCTCCTGTCGGAGATGCTTCCATTAATTCTTTTTTTCTATTGGCTATGGTTTCCCGGGACAGTTTTGCCCAAATAGAAAAAGGAAAGTTGTCAGGATTGATTTCATTATTAGATAAATCAATATCATAGGATACCTTTTCTTCTGGCAATTGAATATCCAATGTAATTCTGGCTTCTTTTGAAATTCTTGACATAATGTCAATATTAGCGACATAGTACCCTTTCTTTGGCAAACTAAATATATACCCTTCACTCATTAACTGATCATATGCGTTTTGAATTGTAATGGTACTAATTCCATTGTTACGGGCAAAAGTCCTTTTAGATGGAAGCTTTTCTCCTGCTTTCAAATTGCCGGCTATGATATCAGATTTGATAAGTTTATAGATGTATTCATAAAGGGGTTCTTTCACATTTTCAAAATCATATGTTAGCACGTTAACACCTACAATCTGGCATATAAATTTATAATATTTTAGAAGTTTATACATACTAGAGTTTATTATATTATCCTATTGATAAGAATTCAAACCTATTTCTTTCCACAAAAACACCTCCTGTTAATGATTCTCAACAGGAGGTGACAAAATAAATGTAAAAATGGGGGGATAACAGATAGTCATGGATAAATTTAATCTAATACTAAAGAAGGTGGAGCATATATTCTTGCTTTCATTTCGTTGTCCAGCATATATAGTCCCTTGGAGTCTCCGGCAAAAAGATCATACTTTTTGATATTGTCATCTGCATTTTTTTCTTCTTCTCCCTGCTCCTTTATAAACCAGTCAAGAAACTGCATTGTTCTGAAATCGTTTATTTTATAAGCAGCTTCATAGATTCTATTGATAGAATCCGTTACATATCTTTCATGTTCTAATGACTGTACCAAAGGCTCTCTAAAATTTTCATACTCCACATTTGGCGCAGCTATTTCTTTTAAAACAACTTTTTCACCATTATTTAAGAGATACTTTCTAAAT
>JAAYPH010000138.1 GCA_012519955.1 Candidatus Epulonipiscium sp. | reverse complement strand
TTTCCTATTGTATTAAGTGAAGGTAAAGGAAGTTTTGTGAAAGACGTTAACGGCAAAGAGTATCTGGATTTTGTCGGAGGAATTGCTGTAAATGCTTTAGGATATGGAGATGAAGATTTAACGGAAGTTTTATACCAACAGATGAAGAAAATGATGCACTGCTCAAATCTGTATTGGAATATACCAGGAATCGAAGCAGCAGAAATATTAATAGAAAATAGTGTTTTTGACAAAGTATTCTTTTGTAATAGCGGTGCTGAAGCCATTGAAAGCTGTATAAAATTGGCGCGAAAGTATGGCAAAATGGTTCATGGAGACCATTGTTATGAGATTATAACTATGAAACAGTCTTTTCACGGAAGAACAATGGGTGCCATCACTGCAACGGGCCAGAAAAAATATCAAATAGGCCTAGATCCTTTACTAGAGGGCATTGTTTATGCAACATACAATGATTTTGAGTCGGTAAAAGCATTGGTTTCAGAGAAAACCTGTGCAATCCTTCTTGAACCTATTCAAGGGGAAGGAGGAATACGTCCGGCTGATAAGGAGTTTTTAACGAAGATCAGAGAGCTTTGTACAGAAAAAGACATTTTGCTTATCTATGATGAAGTTCAATGTGGCATAGGGCGTACGGGCAATTTGTTTGCCTATCAGGCATATGAAATTCCTCCAGATGTCATTGCCCTTGCAAAAGGACTGGGAGGGGGATTCCCAATAGGAGCAATGATGGCCACCGAAAAAGCTGCAGCAGCTTTTAAGCCGGGAGATCATGCTTCAACCTTCGGAGGAAATCCTGCAGCATGCACCGCTGCAAAGGTGGTACTGAATGCTTTGCTTAGTAAGGGAATTTTAAAAAACGTGAAAGAGCAGGGCAAATACCTAAGAGAAAAACTGGAATTCTTAAAAGAAAAATATGAAGTGATTTCAGACGTAAGAGGCATTGGACTGATTCAAGGTATAGAACTATCCGTTCCAGCAGGAGATATCATTAAAGCTTGTATAGAAAAAGGCTTACTTCTTGTAGGGGCAGGGACCAATGTTATTAGGTTTGTTCCACCGTTAACCGTCAATCAAGCGGAAATAGATAAAGCTTTATATATATTAGAAGAATCATTAAAGGAGGCTTGAAATGAACGCTCATATTTTGTTAGAAGATGGAACCGTTTTAACGGGAAAAGCATTTGGTGATACGAAAACCGTATTAGGAGAAATCGTATTTAATACATCTATGACCGGTTATCAAGAAACGCTAACCGATCCGTCTTATGCAGGTCAGATAGTTGTTATGACATATCCGCTTATAGGCAATTATGGAATCAATGAAAAAGATGTAGAATCTGACAAGGTACAAGTAAGCGGATTTATTGTAAAAGAGAATGCAAAGTTTGAAAGCAATTGGATGAGTCAAGGCAATTTATCCGATTATTTAAAAGAACAAGGGGTTTTTGCAGTTTCTGATGTAGATACAAGGATGTTAACAAAGAAAATTCGAAATCAAGGGACCATGAAGTGTTTATTAACTACAGAAGAGATTACAGAAAATTTAAAAGAGCAACTAAAACACTATTCATTTCCATCAAATACAGTAGAACAAGTATCAACCCGTGAAATCAAACATATAGCAGGAGAAGGAAAGCATATAGGAATTGTAGATTTAGGTTTAAAAAGAGGAATCAGTCATCACATCGAAGCACTTGGATGTTCATTAACTATTTTTCCCTGGGATACCACTTATGAAAAACTTCTTAGTTATGATTTAGATGCTGTTCTTTTTTCTAACGGACCGGGGGATCCCAAGGATGCAAAACATGCTATTCATACTGCAGAACAGTTAATTGGAAAAATCCCTCTTTTTGGAATATGCCTGGGACAGCAAATTCTCGCTCTGGCTTTAGGAGGAGACACATATAAGTTGAAATTTGGCCATAGGGGAGGCAATCACCCCGTATTAGATCTTAGGACCAATAAGGTTATGATTACTGCTCAAAATCACGGCTATGCCATAAATAGCAATAAAGTTACAAAGGACATTGAAATCACCCATATTAATGTTAATGATTCGACCGTAGAAGGTTTCTGTAATAAACAATTAAATGTTTATGGGGTTCAATTTCACCCAGAAGCAGGACCGGGACCAAGCGATGCCAATGTTATTTTTAAGCAATGGATGAGCTTACTAGATGAGGAGGGAGACAATGCCTAAAAATACAAGTTTGAAAAAGGTAATGGTAATCGGTTCAGGTCCGATTATCATAGGTCAAGCAGCTGAGTTCGATTATGCAGGAACCCAAGCCTGCAAAGCATTAAAAGAAGAAAATATAGAAGTCGTTTTGGTCAACAGCAATCCGGCCACCATTATGACCGATGATCATATGGCGGATAAAGTCTATATACAGCCATTAAATGTAGAAGCACTGACATATATTATTGAAAAAGAGAGACCCGATGGTCTGCTTCCTACCTTGGGAGGACAGACGGGACTTAATTTAGCCGTTGAACTAAAAGAAGCAGGCGTATTGGACCAATATAATGTAAAACTTTTAGGAACTTCCTTGGAAGCGATACAAAACGCAGAAGATAGAGAAAAGTTTAAAGAACTTATGAATAGTATAGGGGAGCCCATTCCTAAAAGCAGCATTGTCTGCTCCATGGAGGAAGGTCTTGAATTTGCAGAAAAAATCGGTTTTCCCATTATTGTAAGACCGGCATATACCCTAGGAGGAACCGGTGGAGGAATTGCAAATAATATGGAAGAACTGAAGAAAATTCTCCATAGCGGATTGATGCATAGCAGAATTCATCAAGTTCTTTTAGAGCAAAGTGTTGCTGGATGGAAAGAAATCGAATATGAAGTGATGAGAGACAGCAATGATACCTGCATCATTATCTGTAATATGGAAAATCTTGATCCCGTAGGGATTCACACAGGAGACAGTATCGTTGTAGCCCCTTGTCAGACATTGAGAAATGAAGAAGTGCATATGTTACGAACGTCTGCAATAAAGATTATTCGTGCGCTTAAAATCGAGGGAGGATGTAATGTCCAATTCGCCCTTAATCCTGAGAGCATGGAATACGTAGTAATTGAAGTAAATCCCAGGGTAAGCCGTTCATCAGCCCTGGCTTCTAAGGCTGCTGGATATCCCATTGCCAAAATTGCTGCCAAGATTGCCATCGGAATGCACCTCCATGAAATCCCTAACTATGTTACAGGGAAAACAATGGCGTCATTCGAGCCTGCAATAGATTATGTGGTAACCAAAATTCCAAAATGGCCTTTTGATAAATTTGGCTATGCGGATCATACTTTAGGGACTCAAATGAAAGCTACAGGAGAAGTAATGGCAATTGACAGAACCTTTGAGAGTTCCTTTTTAAAGGCAGTTATTTCTTTGGAAGGAAAGGACACTGGCTTAAGAAGAGACGATTTAAGCAAGAAAACCGATGAAGAAATAGAAAAAATGCTTCATATCTGTGATGACCAAAGAATTTTTGTGATTGCAGAAGCCTTGAGAAGAGGCATAA
>JAAYPH010000137.1 GCA_012519955.1 Candidatus Epulonipiscium sp. | reverse complement strand
GTCCATTGCGGATATCGCAGCATTTTATCAATTTTGCAATCAAAGTTACTACATTAAGATGTTTAATAAATATATGGGAATTTCGCCCAATGCCTATAGGCAATCTAATAATTAAAAAAATATTTACTTCTTGAATTATTATATATATTAAATTATTATTATAATTATTAATATACTTCAATAAAATCTTGTCGATATTAGATATAATACAAGTATTTAATATCAAATTACTGGGGGGACTATATATGCTAATAAGAAAGAAAGGTCTTCAAAAAGCCGTTAAGCAAAAAACTGCTCATAGGCCAAAACTTAGAACAATGATTAAGAAAAATTCTATCCTCAAAAAATCTTTACTCACTAAGATTAACAAAACAAAACTGTCTTATCATATCATTGCTCTATTATTATCTATTGGCATCATTCCATGTCTGATCATTATGGGCATTACGAAAAGCAGTATTACTGGTTGTGTAGAAGATATCGTTTCACTTTATTCTCAGAAAATAGTAAATCAACTTAGTGCCAACATTAACGAATCCTTGTCCCTTGTTGATAATGTAATTTCCGAAGTCACTCTAGATCGTGATTTTAAGCAATATACCAGAAATTATGATACTTTAGATAGAGGAAAACTTCTTAACTTAAAAGTAGATATCGATGCACTTTTATTGAATATATTTAATAAAAATAAGGTCATAAACGGTTTATATACAATTAATAACGACAGGCTGATCTACTCTGCGGGGGGTTCCAGCCAAGCTGCTGAGTATTTTAACAGTGAAGAATTTTTAAATTCCGATGTTTATAAAGAACTCAAAGAGAATATTTCCTATGAACCTCAATGGGTATTCTTAGGCAATGATGATAGTAGAAAGATTTACATTGCAAGAAGACTGGATGATACCATTAAGAATAATGATCTTTTTATGTTCTTTTCCATTAATGAAAATTATTTTAATACTCTTATCAAAAACGCCAGTATCGATCCTGAAATTCCTATATTAATACTGGATAAAAATAGCGAGATTGCATTATGCGATAATACTCAATTGGTTAATAAAAATTTAGAAACCCATTATCTTAAATATATAGAAGATATCAGGAATAATCCTTCTCCTTCAAACTCTTTTGCTGACGGAAATCATTTAATCAGCTACAGTAAATATAGCAACGGCTGGCTCCTTATTATTAATTCCGATATCACGATATTGATGAGAGACTTTAATAATTCGTTTTTCAACATATTTATTTTGTTAGGAGTATTCTTAATCATCATCATATTTATTAGTATTTATTTCGCACAATTACTGTCCAAACCAATCTCTAAAATGTCACAGTATATGGAAGAGGTTGGTCGCGGTAATTTGAATGTTGTAGATCAATTTGAGAAAAAAGTTACTATTTCAAATCAGGAAATGGCAACTTTGGTCAATGGATTTACAAACATGGTTTCTTCCTTAAGACAATTGCTTAAAAACTCCCATGAAGTTACGGATATAGTAGAAGAAAATGCCAGCGTCCTTCAAAAAGTTGCATCTTCTACTTCCCAATCTGCCAGGGAAGTTGCTTTGGCCGTAGAAAGCTTAGCAAAAGGCGCTGAAGAACAAAGTATGCAGACTCAAGGCAGTGTACTCTTATTGAATGATTTATCCAATGATATTAACAATGTACATTCTGCTATATACAAAATAAGAGATATTTCCCAAGCAACGATGAAAATGAGCCAGGATACGAAGGAAAGCCTGGATATCTTATCCGATAACACAAACAGTACAATCAACAGCGCAAACAATATCTATACCTATGTAAAATCTCTAGGAGATGAAGCAAGTAATATAAGCAATATCTTAAACTTAGTTAAATCAGTAAATGATCAAACAAATCTTCTGGCACTCAATGCAGCAATAGAAGCTGCCAGAGCAGGCAAATACGGTAAAGGTTTTGCAGTCGTTGCAGACGAAGTTAGAAATCTTTCTTATCAAACTCAAAATGCGATCAATACCATAGCTGAAACAGTTAAAGCGATCCATGAAAAGAAAGAATTTGCTATGCAAGAAGTTGAAAAATCCATGACGAAGTTTAACAGTCAGATTCCTATTGTAAATCAAACCAATGAAACCTTTAATCAAATTTTCGTTAAAATGGAAAATATCAATGAAGAAATACAGAATACCACTACTCTTCTTAACGAAGTAATGTCAAATAAGGAGAATCTATATCGGGCTATATCTGAAATATCTCAAATCATTGAACAGTCCGCCAGCATAGCCGAAGAAGTAAGTGCAGAAACTTTAATGCAGACCCAGCATTCCGATAAAATCGCTGAGATGGCTAATGATCTCTTAAAGAGCATAGAAGAGTTAAAACAAACTTACTCCAAATTTAGATAATACTAATTTTCAATCATTCATAAAAATAACCTGTCGATCGACAGGTTATTTTTATTGCATAGGAAATTCCTCCAGGTAGAATGCACACTCACGCATAGTGTATATTATCTGATTTACATACTGCGTTCGGTGCGAGCGTTGTGCATGCCGAACGCTTTCTTGTATGATAAGAAGTGAATCCTGCAAAATTAAAACGATTTAGAACAAAATATAGAGTTCATTCTCATTTTGTGGATAACTTCACAGGTTTCCACAAAACATTTGTTTTGCGAACATAAATCCTGTGGATAATGTGGATAGTTTTGTGTATAACTAAAATATCCCATAAAATAGGACATTTCTTTGTGGATAATTTTGTGAGTGCCTTTGGGATATTTTATATTATGTAAAGTAGTTCATATGATCGCCATAAAAGTCTTAATGAATGAGTATGATTATTAATTATAAGTACTTTTTATCGTTAAATTTCGCCTTCTTTATTTCTAATTGTATAAATATTTCCAATAATATTTATACATTTCTTATACTTTTTACAAATAAATTCAATAATGCAAAAACAATTATCCTATGCTACAATGGGGATGATATTCAATTCAACACGTATCTTGAAAATGATCTATTAGAGGTGAAAAATCATGAACAGCGGTTTAGAGGTTCCTACCTATATGAAAATAGCTGTAGACATGGCAGGTAGAATCTATAAAGGAGAATTTTTAGAAGGGGAAAAATTAAGGGGGCGTTCAACCTTAGCCGGGGAATATAATGTATCCCCCGAGACCATAAGACGAGCAATGAGACTTCTGGAAGACATGGAAGTCGTAACGGTTACACAAGGAAGCGGTATCTATGTTAAGTCAAAAGAAAAAGCCTATCTCTTTATGGAGCGCTTTAAACAAAAAGAAAGTATTGGTGAACTCAAGAACAGTATCCGTAATCTTTTAGAGCAAAAGAAAATGATTGAATTAGAAATTCAGGATAAAATCAATACTATTGTAGAATTTGCAGATAAACTAAAACATAGTAATCTCATTACCCCTATAGAAATCGCTCTTCCTCCCAATTCTCATATCATAGGCAAAAACATTTACGATACAAAATTTTGGCAAAATACCGGAGCCACTATTGTAGGCATCAAAAGAGGAAAGCGCTTAATCATCTCTCCAGGCCCCTATCTTGAATTTCAGGAAGGCGACATCCTCCTTATCGTTGGAGACCCCTATATTCATGAACGTACAAGTCAATTCTTATCCAAATAACTCCCTAGAAAATATCTAGGGAGTTATTTATTTCCACTATTAATATTTGACAAGTGACAACTTGTATGTTAGTATAAAGTTGTTTTCGGAGGTGGAATAATGATCGAATTAAAGAATGTTACAAAATCCTATGATAACAATAAAATTATTGTTGACAAATTAAATCTAAAAATTGAAAAAGGTGAATTTATCGTATTAATTGGTGAAAGTGGATGTGGAAAAACAACAACTATGAAAATGATTAATCGGCTCATCGAACCAACTACAGGAAAGATTTATATCGAAGGAAAAGATATTATGTCTATGGATCCTATTGAATTAAGAAGAAAGATTGGCTATGTCATTCAAAAGGTAGGATTATTTCCCCATATGACTGTGGGACAAAATATTGAACTGATTCCAATGTTACAAAAATGGGATAAAGCCAAAAGAAAAGCCAGAGCTATGGAACTCCTTGATTTAGTAGACCTCCCTGCGAATGAATACTATAATCGTTATCCTAATGAACTTAGTGGAGGTCAACAACAAAGAGTAGGCGTTATAAGAGCTCTTGCAGCCAATCCGAATATCATCCTTATGGATGAACCTTTTAGTGCCCTGGACCCTTTAACAAGGGAACAATTACAAAAAGCACTTTTAAAACTTCAAGACGAACTCCAAAAAACCATCATTTTTGTCACCCATGACATGGATGAAGCTATAAAACTAGGAGATAAAATTGCCGTCATGAAAGATGGAAAAATCCTACAATATGATACGCCAGAGCAAATTTTAAAAAATCCAAAAGATGATTTTGTAGAATATTTTGTGGGCAAAAATCGTTTGTGGAAATCTCCAGAAATGCTTTTTGCAAGAGACATTATGAACAAAAAAGTAGCAACCATTAGCATTAAACGTTCCCATGCCCATGCGATAGAACTCATGAAAGAAAAAGGAGTTAATACTTTGGTGGTGTTGGATACAGAATCTTCAAAACCACAGCAGCCTTTAGGTATAGTCAGAAAAAAAGACCTTAAACTCAATGAAAAACATTCTGCAAAAATCAAAGACATTATGCACACAGATCTAATAACGGTTCCTGAATCTATGAATATGGTAGATGTGCTTAATTTAATGGCAGAACAACAATTAAAAAATGTTTTTGTTATTGACGATAATAAAAATTTATCTGGAATTATTACCCAATCATCTATTTTAAATGTAATAACGGAAGTAGTAACAGATTAAACCAATAAAAAAAGATTAAAAGGAGGAATGTCATTGAACTCACAAACTAATTTTTTTGAATTTTTATCTTATCGGGCAGATGAAATTATTCGCCTTTTATTCGAACATATACAGATAACTGGATTTGCTGTTTTATTAGCGATTTTAATTGGTGTTCCTATAGGTATATTTATTACAAGGAAAGAAAAATGCGCTAACATCATTATTGGAATTGCTAATATTTTTCAAACCCTTCCCAGCTTAGCATTATTCGGACTTATTATTCCTTTTTTGGGGATAGGCATCACCCCATCAATATTTGTACTTTTCCTTTATGCGCTACTTCCTATTATAAAGAATACGTATATAGGTATTAATAGTGTAGATCCTTCCATTATAGAAGCTGGAAAGGGTATGGGGATGAAGAGCTCCCAAATTTTAAGAATGGTAGAACTTCCCCTGGCTCTTCCCATGATTATGGGTGGTATTCGAATTTCAACTGTTATTAATATCGGTACTGCAACAATAGCCTCTCTAATAGGCGCCGGTGGTTTGGGCGACTTAATTTTCAAAGGCATTTCAATGAATGATTCCTATTTAACTTTAGCAGGTGCTATCCCTACCTCTCTATTGGCTATTGGAGCAGATACTTTATTAGGAATGATAGAAAATGCCTTAGTCCCCAAAGGCATAGCAAAGGTACAAAGAGACGGATAAAAATGATTAAAATACATTAAAGGAGGCATTTTATGATAAATCAAAAATTTAAAATCATTTATACTGTTATGGTTATACTCTGCTTAGGGATTATACTATCAGGATGTGGCAAAAAAAATACCATTAGGATTGGACATAAAAATTTTACAGAACAAAGAATTCTGGGGCAGATGTTTGCTCTTTTAATTGAAGAACATACAAATTATAAAACAGACGTCAAAGAATTTGGAAGTACGAGCTTGGTATTTGAAGCTCTTAAAAATAATCAAATAGATATATCTGGAGAGTATACAGGAACTGCTTATGCCGCAATATTAAACCAAAATGAATTGAAGGAACCACAAGCTATTTATGATTATGTAAAAAAAGAATATGCTGAACAATTTCAAATTAGTTGGTTAGAACCCATTGGCTTTAATAACACCTATACTTTTAGTGTTAGAAAAGAGATTGCTGAACAATATAATTTAAAAACCTTTTCTGATTTAGCCGAGGCTGCACCAAATTTACGTTTAGGGGTAACGATGGAATTCTTAGAAAGAGAAGATGGTCTGCCCGGTGTAAAAAAAGTCTATGGCGGATTTGAATTTAAAGAAGAAAAAGCCTTAGACCCTGGACTACGCTATACTGCAATTGCAGAAAATGAAGTAGATGTCATCGATGCATTTTCAACAGACGGAAAAATTGTTGAATATAATCTTACTATCTTAGAAGACGATAAACAATTTTTCCCACCCTACTTCGTTGCACCATTGATTCACCAGGAATCAGCAAAAAACTATCCTGAAATTGTAGAAGTCCTGTTAAAACTTAAAAACCAAATTTCAGATGAAGAAATGCAGGAATTAAATTATAAAGTCGATGAAAAACGTATCCCTGAAGCAAAGGTGGCAGAAGAATTTCTAAAAGCTAAAGGTTTAATAAAATAATGAAACGAAATCCTTATGTGTTAGACCTGATCTGATCCTCCTTAAGTAGACAAGATAAATAGAAAAAGTCTACTTAAGGAGGATTTCTATGTCTGGGCAAAAATATAATTAAAAGAAATTAGAAATAGTTACTATTAATGAAGCTTTGATAAGCATAAAAAATTTTATTTGTTCCAGCAAATTGAAATTTATAGTATAATAAATTAATAATATTTATAAAAGTAATTATTTTACTTATTAGGAATGATGCCTATGATAAGAAGTTTCTTAAATAATCCTATGCATAGATTTTCAATCAGGACAAAACTCATTGTTATCGTTTGTATCTTTATCTTTTATCCCCTGCTGTTCGTAGGGTATCTTGGCTATCGTAATTATGAAGAAATTATGAAAAGCAAGTTTATTCATTATGCCCACAACAACGTGAAGGAACTGTCCACCTTAGTCGGCAATGAAATAGAAAGTCTGAATACATTTGCCATGAATATTTTATACGACAATAAAATATATGAGAAACATGCACAACTTAAAAAGAATACGGATTTTTTTCTGGAATATAATATCAAAGAAGAACTGGAAGCTTATCTGCAGTCTATTCTTCTTTCCAAATCGGAAATCAACAGGATTTCTTTTAAATTTTCCGGCAGAGACCAGGTTTATTCTGCCTACCGTTTTACCCAAACATCCAATATTATCCCCATGGAAGAAATATATGAAAAGACTGCCGGTCAGCTTTTACCCATCTACTATGTAGAAAAAGAAAATAACAGGATTAAAAACATATATTTTTCTCGTATTGTTAACGACAGAAATACCCACGAAGAAATAGGCATTATTGTATTCACGATAAAGCAGGAAGCACTGTTTGGCATGATAGAAAATTTGATGCAAAATCCTGTACATAACGTATTTGTACATAATGAAGATAAAGATTCGCTTTTCGTACTAAACCCCAATGATACTTCCAATGAAAATATTACGTTAAATTATATAGATGCTTCAAAACAGGACGGAATTTATAAGCTGGACAATGACTATCTTATCATCGACACAATTCAGCCTCTTAACTGGAAAATATCTGCAATCATATCTTCTGATTTACTGCTTAAGGAAGTAAGAAATTTATCTAAAAGTATATTATTGATCTGTCTTGCTACTCTTCCTATTTTTATAATCTTAATAGAAATTCTGTATGCCGATATTATCAAACCAATGAACCTGCTTATCAAAAAAATGGATGATATTAAAAACGGTGAAATGGGCGTTACCATGGAAGTGAATCGCAAAGATGAGCTGGGGTATCTTTTTGAATGTTTTAATACCATGTCAAAAGAAATAAAACGATTAATCGATTATGTATATAAAGAAGAAATCGCTTTAAAAAATGCAGAATTAAAAACCCTGCAGTCTCAAATTAATCCTCATTTTTTGTACAATACACTGGAAACAATCAATTGGACCGCACAATTAAACGGGATTGAAGAAATCAGCGATATGGTCACAGCTTTATCCAATATAATGGAAGCAAATCTTGACAGAAAAAATCAGCGCATGATTCCGCTTCTAGAGGAAATACAGTACATCAATAATTATGAATTCCTCATCCAAAAGCGCTTTGGAAAGAAAATTCAATTTGAGCAGTCCATCGAAGAAGATGCGCTCTCAGTCCTGATTCCAAGGTTTTTACTGCAACCCCTGATAGAAAATGCCGTATATCATGGACTGGAACCAAGAGGGACTGGTACTGTTTCTCTAAAAATCCATACAGACAATGGACTTCTTAATATCACCGTCATGGATGACGGAATAGGTATTGAAGAAAATAGATTAGACGAACTAAAGAAAAATTTAAACGATAGTACTATGTATGAAGCGCACAAGGAATCCTCGGCAAGAATAAGTATCGGTATTATAAATGTTCACCGAAGAATCCAGTTGATATACGGCAAAACCTATGGACTTCATATAGAAAGCGAATATGGAAAAGGAACAACCATTAAAATATCGCTTCCTGTTTATTATGATGCTATAGAGGGGGAAAACCATGTACAAAGTGCTGCTCATTGACGACGAAGTGATTATCTTGGAAGGATTAAAGAAAATTATTGACTGGAAATCACTAGATTGTGAAATTATCGGAGAAGCCGAAGATGGTGAAACCGGATTGAAACTTATAGAATCTTTACTCCCTGATATTATATTAACGGATATCAGAATGCCTAAGATCGACGGATTAAAAATGATATCCATGATAAAAAAAATAAAGCCCGACTGTCAAATCATCATTCTTACGGGTTTCAGAAATTTCGATTATGCTCAACAGGCCTTAAATTTAGGTGTCTTTCGTCTTTTATTAAAACCTACTAAAAAAGCTGAAATCATCACTACAATTTCCGAAGCCATAGAACAAATTAAAACCATAAGAACAAGAGAGCTCCAGATTGCATCCCTTAAAAATAAAATAAAAACCATTTGCGGCGAAGAAGAATCCGATAAACCTGAAGATAACGATAAATTTCAGTACCTTGTCAATCAAGCGATTGCTTTTATGAAAATTAATTATCCTGAAAATATTGATTTGCAAACGGTTGCCAATCATCTGCAAATCAGTACCTGGCACCTTTCAAAATTATTAAAAAGAGAAACCGGGAACAATTTTGTGGATATTCTCAATGAAATTAGAATTGATGCAGCCAAAAAGCTGCTGACAGAATCCAATTACAAAATCTACGAAATTGCTTCTCAGGTGGGATACAGCGATATTGCATACTTTTCAAAAATTTTTAAAAGAACTACAGGGGTAACCCCCAGTCAATTCAGGAACAAAATGTATAAACTATAAAAAAGAAAATACCTGAGAGAGGTATTTTCTTTTTTATCACAGCATTCCTTTAAATTCTTTCTTAACTCCCGTTGGGCCAAAAAAATCTTTACAAGTGGCATCATAACAGGCAAACCCTGCTATACTCTTTTCATATACTGCAATAAAACATGAAATCGGGCATTTTATTTCCTCCACTTTTAATCGGTAATATGGATTACTAACTCTTTCTGTTCCAATTCTTCATTGGAAATCCAAAGCTTATTCATCTGCATAATCCTGTCAAATACTCCTTCTTTACTTTGACCATTGACTTTAAAACCTCTGCTGCCTTTGTTTTCATCCGAATATTTTATATTCAGCCGACAGTTTCTAACTGTAATCACAAAATCAAAGGATTTAAAAGGCATCCATTGAGAAGGCTGAATCCACATTCCATCAAAATGAGGTTCTAAACCAAAAACATATCGAATAAGGGTTTTTAACAGTACATTGGAACTGCCGGTCTGCCAATCCAACATGGATTCTCCATCAATATTCTTCTCCTCATTATATCCATAGGAATTGGGCATTACAAAAGGAGAACAGGAAACCTTTTCATGGGTAAAGGGCAAAATTTTATAGAGCTGCGCCCAAGCCAGTTCAGGATAGCCCATCCTAAATAATGCCATAATACCAAAAAGGGTGGCGTGAATATAGACAGCACCATTTTCTGCTGTTCCCGCAGGTAAATTGGGAATACGTCCAACTCCTGGTGTATTTTTTGGGAAATACGGCTCAAAGGTTTTTAGACCATACTTTGAATCCAGGCGGCTAAATGCCTGCAAGATTGTATCTTTGATTGTTGTATCCGTATCATAGAGCTTAGACAATACCCAGAAGACATTGGAAGTCAGACCATCTCTGGATTGATAATCTGTATCCCTGAAACTTCCTACAAAATAAGAGCGTTGGTCTCCCCAGCCATGAAGTATTCTTATGTCCCCTGCTTCGTTCTTTATAAGGGCATATTGCTTTAAGCCTTGTTCTATTTCTTTTCTTACACTTTTATATCTCTCAATTACTTCTTTGTATTTTTCTACATCCAATACTCTAAGTAACTCCATCATATCTTCTAAATTTTGATAGACCTGTAAAGTCGCCATGACAGAGACACCGGTTCCATATTCTCTGGTTCCGTCTTTGCTGACGCCTAAACCATCTAAGGCATCGTTCCAGTCTCCATAAAGAGCAAGAACACATTTAGTATAGTCATGATCTCTATTTCGCAATAAATATTCCATGATATCAAACATATGCTGAAGTACTGTACTGCACTTATTGCTTTTTACTGCTTTATGATTTTTGTCGTCTATAAAATCATAGTAACCGCATATTTCATTTAAGAAACTAAAGTCTCTGGTAACTCTTAAATAAGTAATAATCGTAGATATAACCCATGCCCCCTGGTCTATAAACGGCCGTAAATCCATTGCCGGGGATTGTCCCTCGTAGTCTGGAAGAGAATACTGTCTTGGACATCGCCCATCTGGAGAAACAAAATTTAAGGCTTCAAGCATCTTATCTTTAACTACTTCCGGCTGCCAAAATAAAAGTCCCTCTAAAGCCTGGAAAATATCCCGAATACCAATCAGCGAAAATGTAGACAGCTGAATATACCCTTTAATCGTTGAACAAAATTCCACTTGTTTTTTCAGATGCTCGAAAAATGCAGTAAACACATCACCTTTCCACTTATCTTCTTTACTTTCTCCAAAGACTGCACACAGTCCTCTTTGCTTCTGTTTTTCTTCAGATTCCATTTCACACAGAATACTATCAATCAAATTTGAATTTATTACTGTTTGAAGCAGATTATTCTTTGTTTCTTCATCAAAACAATAATCCATTAGTATATCCACTCTTACGAAATCTCCACCTGCTATTTCACAATGAATTAAATCTCCTGCTATGCCTGTCTCAGTAAAAGTGCAAATATGAATGGGCTTTCCAAAAGTTCCTTTATAAAGCGCTTTAGGCGTATGTAAACTGCTTCTTACGCCTCCTACATATTGAAATCGTGAAGTTGTTTCTTCAGTCGAAATCACTTTGGAGGATTTCCCCATACTCATTTTTCTTCTTATGAGCCCATAATTCGTCGTCATCGAAGACCTGTCCGCCTCTTCATACACTTGAATTAAGAAAGCATTTAATTCTTTTGTTAAATCATCAGAAGGGAGTACTTTTACTTCCCTGAACCATCTGTCCACAGAATTCTCCATAATAGCGTGTTTTAAAAAAGGATTCAGATAAGAAGACAGGTATATCTTTTTCGGTTCCTTTTCCAGATTTTCTCCCAGAAGTGAAAAATACATTCGATTTTCATGGTCCACAAAAACCCGAATCGTAAATCTAAGACAATCTGTTTCCGTAATGTAAAATACACTATTAGGTGTAAAAATCGTATACTGCTCTTTTTTTCTTCCTCTCTCCTCCATGACAGGCACGGATAAAAGGGAAATCGGTACATACCCTTCTTCTTCCGGAAATCCTGCAAAAAGAGCAATTTTAGGTTCCTGCCCTTCAGTCGCACGAAGAAAAGGCGAAAATAATCCTTCATTACAGTGCATATACCCTGATGCGTATGCCCAAAAATTAAATCCGTTTTTTCCATAGGGATATCTGGATTCTCCTTCATCCTGGGGAAGGGTTAAAATATTATGGTCTTTAATAAAATATGTCGTTCCTGCAATGGCTTTTTCTTTCGCCATTTCAGGATTATTTTTTAATACTTTGTATTGCCTTGAAAACGCTTTAACACTGTCTTGGAAAGAACGCATTGCATCTCCTCCAGATATAAGGATTACTTCAGCCTTTTGGCAGGATTCATTTCAAACTGCCCATGGTCAAATATCACGTCCGCCAGGGCTTCCAATATGCTGACCGTAAGCCCTCCCGTTACAATAACGACATCCGAAAAGGGTTCCAGTAACCTTGCGTCTTGCGGACTTCTTGTGGCAACAGAGATAATTAATTTATCAGGACAATATTCCCGTATATACTGCAGGACTTTGATTTGCCTGTCAAAGTGGTATGCATTGACTGTCGTAAAAATAACGACATCGGAAATAATCGCCACATCCCCAAGAGATATGATTTCTTCATCCGTTGGATGCCACGGCATAATGGCTTCTTTTATATTGTAATGATACCCTTTTTTCTGAATCACTTCTTTGATGGAAAGATCGTATAAATTGGTTGCATCAGACATCACAAGCCTTGCTGGATTGCCAAATATAATGCCCAGCTTTTCATCTTTATCCAATCGAATGGGCAGCAAATAATCATCGCCTTTGTATTTAATCAAGGCCTTTTGTGCAATAGCAGCCGAAAGTCTGTTGCCTTCTTCCAGGCTAAATTCTTTTTCATCTGGTATAAATCCTGCATTGGCTTTTTCTTTATACTCTAAAATTCTCATGACTGCATCGTTAATTCTATCTTCTGAAATCATGCCTTTTTGAACACACTCATAAACATAATCTACAAACCAGGGGCCTGCACAGGTATCGATGATAAGATCTGCCCCTGCATTGATGGCATGAACAACTGCATCTTTTTCACCATACTGATTTGAAATGGCTTTCATAATTAAATCATCCGTAATAATAAGACCTTTAAAATCAAGTTCCTTCCTTAGATAATCTATTACCTTTTTAGATAAAGAAGCAGGATGCCTGTCATCAAAGGCAGTAAAAATACCATGATGCAGCATTATACAGCTTAACCCTTCCCGAATAGCCTTTTTATAAGGGATTAATTCAACCTTTTGAAGTCTGTCCATAGAGGAAGGATTAATATCCACTTTATAATGGGTGTCCTCCTGCGTTAGTCTCATCCCCGGGAAATGCTTCCCGCAGGCAAGAATCCCTTCATCCTGCAAACCCTTTATAAACCCTGTTCCCATATCCGCCACAACTTCCGGATTACTGGAATACATTCGATTATCTACAATGGGAATACCATGGATATTGTCATAGCTAATATCTAATACAGGTGCATAGCAGATATTAATTCCCCCATACTTTAATTCTTTTCCTACATGTCTTCCTTGTTTATAGGCCAGTTCAATATCATTGGCAAATCCCAGACTCATATTTCCGGGGAAGACTGTCGTTCCCTCATGAATTGCCGTAAGCTGCCCTCCTTCCTGGTCAATGGTTAAAAAGAAAGGTAAATTGAATCTATTTTCTGAGGCATGGGATTGTATGTTTTTACACATTTTATGAAGCTGCTCTAAATTTCTGACATTATTTCCAGAGAAAAAGATTATACCTCCCAGTTCACTTCTCTTATTCATTTTTATAAGATGTTCCGGCAAATCTTCATAGCCCTGGTAATATTGCAAAAACATCTGTGCTATTTTTTCCCGTAAAGCCATTGCTTCAAATATTTTTTTAGGCTTCATCCAACTTCCTCCCAAACTTTATTAGCCTTTGATGGCTCCTGCAGTTAGTCCTTTAATAATATATTTTTGGGCTGAAAAATAAACAATTAATACAGGCACAATAATAATTGCAACAGCTGCCGCCATAAGTCCATAGTCTGTTCCGTATTGGCTGCTGATATGACTTAATAATACATTAATAGGCTGAACATCTTTGTTTCTTAATATGATAAGCGGCATAAACAAATCATTATAAGACCATAAGAATGTAAAGATGGATACTGTTGCAAAGGAAGGTTTAGAAATCGGAACAACAATTCTTACATAAACCTGCCAGGGGGCAGCTCCTTCTACAACAGCCGCCTCTTCCAGCTCTATTGGAATACTCATCATAAAACCCGTAAGAATGATAATTGCAAAAGCAAGATTCCCTGCCGTCTGAGGCAGAATAAGACCTATATGCTTATTAATCAGCTGAGCTTTCCTTAACATGGTAAATACCGGAACAATCGTTGCAAATGCCGGAAACATTAAACTCCCAAGAAATAAAGTATAGATAAACTTTTTAAGTTTAAAATCAAATCTCGCCATAATAAAGGCGGCCATTCCTCCAAACAGCACTACTAAAAGCACTGTACTTCCTGATATGATTAAACTGTTCAAGTAGCTTCTGCCTATTCCCATTTTTTGAAAAGCATTCATATAATTCGTCATATTGAATGATGAAGGTAAATTAAAGGAATTTTTTACGATTTCATTGGTGGTCTTAAATGAATTAATAAGTATCCAAATAAGAGGATATATCGTGGTAAAAGTCCAGAAAATCAACAATATATATGCTCCGATTTGTCCAAGTCCGAAGTGTTTTCTAAAAGTGAACCGATTTTTAAATTGAATACGGGTAAGAATTCTGGTATTTAAAGGCACTGTTCTGTTCTCTTCCATAACCGACTTCCTTTCTTAGCTTTATACATCTGCAGTCGTATTAAAAAGTTATCTCTTCACTCTTTAGTAATTTATTCACTATGCTTGAGATAACCACTCCCAATACTACAATCAGTACCGCAATAGTTGCTCCATAACCGAAAACTTGATCCGTAAAAGTCTTTGTATTCATATAAGTACCCAAAAATTCTGATGCTCCAAAAGGTCCTCCCTGAGTAATGACATATGGAAGATCAAATACCTTTAGGGTTCCTGTTATAGCCAATACCAGACAAACTTTTATAATATCCCATATCAACGGGATTGTAATATATATCGTTTTGCTGACTCCTGTAATTCCGTCCAGATAGGCGGACTCATATAAATCTAAAGGAATCCGGTTAATTGCAGTGATTAATATAACAAAATAGAAGCCTACATAATGCCAAATCGTAGGGACTGCCACAGCTAATAAAGCCGTCTTTTCCGTAATCCATACAATCGGTTCTAAGCCCATTAAAGCTCTTATCCCATTTAATAATCCGCCATCATACATATATATCAGTTTAAACATCAATCCTATGGCCGTTGCAGAGATAACAATGGGCAGAAAATAAACCACTCTGAAAAATTTTGCCCCTGCTTTAATAGAATCAAGTACCACTGCCAAAAGCAGCGCTGTGCCTACCTGAAAAATGATTACTAAAATCATAAGAGTGAATGTATTGATAATAGCCTTATGAATCATAACATCAGAAAACAATCGTCTATAATTGCCTAAACCGATAAATTTAGATGTAAGAAAACCGTCCCAATTAAAAAAACTTTTATAAAAACTCATCGCAAACGGATAATATAAAAATAAACCTATGATAATCAGGGAAGGGGCTAAAAAAAGGACAATTATCTTTTTGTCTTTATAGATTTGCAAAGGATTTCCTCCTTTTTCGCTTATATTCACAGATGATCGCCCAATGGACGATCATCTGTTATAAAAACTATTCTCCTAAGTGAATCTTTCTAACTTCTTCAAGCACAGCTTCCGGTGTCGACTTGCCGGCAGCTATATAGGGTGTCCCCTGTTTAACAATATAGTTGAATGCTTCCGGTGTTAATCTGGAATCAATAGGCATATTCAAGGCTTTTGCAGCGGCAACCATTGCATGGCCTGCAGAAGCAACGCTGCTAAGTCCCGGTACTTTAACGGATGCAGCAGGGGTTCCGCCATTGGCTTCAGCCATTTTTGCAATCATATCGGCTGTTGTTAGGTAGCTTACCAAATCAATGATGATATCTCTTTTAGATTCATCATTGTATCCTTTCGTACTGATATAGTAACCGGATGAAAAGCCGGCAACGATAGAAGTAGGATCTTTTTTGCCATTTGTAAAGGATGGCATGGGGATAACAGTCATTTTTTCCTGAAGCGCCGGATCACAGCCCCCAATGAACCAGGAACCTTCCAGAATCATAGCTGCCTTTTCGTTTTTAAAAAGCATTTGTGACCCTTCAATGTCCATATTGATTGCATCTTCAGAGAATGCTTTCTTTTCATAAAAAGCTTTAATATTATTAAAAGCTGTATACCAATCAGGATTTACGCCGTTAGCAAAGACATCTTTATGTCCCTCTTCTCCTGCTGCCGATAAAACAAAATGTTCAATTAAGTAGTGAGATTGTCCTAAAGGCCCTGCAATGGGAACAATCCCTTTGGTACTTAATACTTCAACAGCCTTTTCAAGTTTCGCCCAGTCTGTAGGCAGCTCTAATCCATTTGCTTCAAATATTTCTTTATTGACAAATAACCCTTCATAAAATCCTGTAACGGGAAGCGCATAAATCTTTCCATCAAATTCTCTCATGGATTCTTTAATCCCATCTGTAATGTCTTTACCTACTTCTGGGTATGTTTTCCATATTTCGTCGTATGCCATCACTTTGCCATTTTCAATTAAAGGCTTTGCATCTGCTGCAGTATAGAAGAATATGATTTCCGGTTCATTCCCTGCTGCATAATCCGTTTTAATCTTGGTTCTATATTCGTCTCCAATAGAAGTCATGGATTCATCCACAATCTTAACATTTGGATTGGCGGCCATATAGTCTTCAATAGCTTTTTTATATACTTCAGTAGCAGGATCTGTGCCGCCAAACATGGTAGCGATTCGGATGGTTACAGGTTCCGCTGGTTCGGCTGTTTCTGTCGTGGTTTTTGTTCCTTCTTCTGTTCTTACCGATTCCTGCGTTTTACTTCCACATCCAGCAAATGCCGTCATTGCTACCATGACTGCCAATAGAACTGCAAAAGTTTTAGAAACCTTCTTCATACCGTTCTCCCCCTTGAAATGAATATTTAACCTTCGATATTGATTCATTTTACACCTACGCATCAATATCACCTGAAGATTAAATTTGTATTTTAGTTTCAATTTTATGCTATCATGTATATTCCATAAATTGAATAGGTCATTTTTGGTTTTTATTGTACATTTTTGCAAAAAGTCTCCATACTGCAAAGTATGGAGGCTTAGCGGACTATCACATAATATGTTTTTTTGCATACATCTATTATATAAGTATTATCTCATCGGTTTTGCATACTTTGTACATTCTCAAAATTTGCTCTGACCCGTCCAAAATCTTATTCAATATTAAAGGAGGTAGTATTTTTATGAGCAGTGATTATTGCCCCAGGCCTTATCGTAAATACTGTCCCGGCAGTTCTGGCCCTCCGGGACCAGCAGGACCAAGGGGTCCAAGAGGACCAAGAGGATTTCCGGGTCCGCGAGGACCAATGGGGCCGGAAGGATTACAAGGTCCTCCAGGACCACCTGGCGGTGGAATATCCGCATATGCCGATTTTTATGCGTTGATGGGCACAGATAATCCTGATCCCATTGCTCCCGGTCAAAATGTAAACTTTCCTCAAGATGGACCTACTGGCGGAACTACCATTACGCGTACTGGCCCCAATACATTTAACTTAGCTGAAATTGGCACTTATCAGGTTTTCTTCCAGGTAAGCGTCAGTGAAGAAGGGCAACTGGTAATAACCCTTAACGATCAAGAACTGGAGTATACGGTGGTGGGACGAGAAACAGGCTCGTCACAGATTGTAGGCATGACTTTTGTAACGACAACAGAAGCCGATTCGGTGCTCACGATACGAAATCCCAGCGGCAATGCAAACTCTTTAACCATCACTTCTAATGCCGGAGGAAATAGTCCTGTTTCAGCCCATCTAATTATTACACACATTCTGCCCGAAGAATCTGCTGCCGTTAATCCATATGAAGTATATGTTCAAGCTGGAGCAGTTGATGGAAATGGCTCTCAATCCAAGCCTTTTGGCACTATTCAGGAAGGGATTCAAGCTGTTGCACCAACAGGTACTGTTCATATATTGGGCGGACCTTATCCGATTACTGAGACAATCAGCGTTAATAAACCCGGGATTACTCTAAAAGGATACCCCAACACATTGATTGAGCTGCAAGCTTCTACCATACTATTTTTAGTCACCGGAAATGGAATTACCATCGACGGACTGAATATCACCAGTGATGATCCTTATCCATTTGAATTTATCCAAATTGGGGGAACAAACCACAGAATTATTAATAATACCATTTGGGGTCCTCCACAAGCAGGTCCATCTACTGGGTGGGTAGTCAACCGAGGTTTTGTCCCACAAGCAAATAATATGCAGAATCTATTGGTTCAAAATAATATATTTTATTCTCTTCGTCAGCCTGCCTATTTAAATCCAGGTACGAGCGGGCATATTGTAAACAATGTGGTTTATAATACTCGTGGATTCGTTGTAGATAATGCTGAATTTGTATTCTCAGGCAACTCATGGGGTATTCCGGAAAATGCCGTCGATATAGCATTGCTTCCTAGCGTACCTTTGAACTCACCGTACTATGACCCTACAAGTGTTTTAAGTGCAAACAATAGCAATGCCAATGTCGATGATCAAAGACCATAATAATTTAAAGGGGCTTTGCATCAGCAAATTAGATTTGCTAATGCAACAGCCCCTTAATCTTTCTTCTTTACAATCACTGTCTTTGA
Source organism: Candidatus Epulonipiscium sp. (assembly GCA_012519955.1). GTDB lineage: Bacteria > Bacillota > Clostridia > Lachnospirales > Defluviitaleaceae > Defluviitalea > Defluviitalea saccharophila. The sequence continues at coordinate 2,060 of JAAYPH010000137.1, read as the reverse complement.
TTGTGCTTCCCATCCCACCGTAAAGCCTAATACTTCCAGTAAATCTCTTGCCGTCACATAGGTTTTCCCGTCCTTTATTAATCCTTCAAAGGAATAATTTTTTCCCAACAGATTAAATTTTACTTGTTCTTTATTGGCTGCTATTTTATCCATATTTCCGCCCATCTGCTCCTTTACTTTTTGTTTAAATGTTTCCCATTCTGTTGGATGATCCACAAACCATTTGTGGCACAGCTTTCCCGTAATATCATAATGTCTGTATAAGTCTGTTAAAGGATTAAGATTATACTTCTTACATAAGTCTGCACAAAGCAAGACAAGAGTTTCATAAGTCTCTGGTGTCATCTTGCCGTTCCAATCCACATGGGTGCATTCAATACCCAAAGTATTTCCGTTCGGGTAGGTTCCTAACCGTTTGATGGCTTCGGAACGATAGGATTTTGCGCCCACATGATAAGCAACTTCTTCTGGTGGAATTGCCAAAATAACACTGCCGTCCAGGTCAATAATATAATGGGCAGAACCGTAGCCGGATTTTCCGTTTCTCCGGTTTTCAAAGAAATTGCGGTTGGCTTTTGCCGAGGTGTTTGGATTGGCTACCCAGTGAACGACGACCCCCTGTACTTTGTTAAGTTTAAGCCCCGGTCGACTGTATTCATTAATCGTCAACAAATCTTTTATGATTTTCATTAGCTTCCCTCCTTTCTTTTTTAAAGTCTTATTATATACATATTAAAAAGAGGGACAAATTGTCCCTCTTTTATTAAAACTTATAAATTTTTAATGATTTACTTCATCATATCTTCCACGGTTTTTACAATGTTTTCAACCGTAAATCCAAAATGCTCAAACAATGTTTCTGCAGGCCCTGATGCACCAAAGCTATCTATAGAAATCATCTTGCCGTCAAATCCTAAATATTTATGCCATCCAAAGGATGAAGCCGCTTCCACAGCAAGGCGTTTTGTAATATGCTTTGGAAGAAGGTTGGCTTTATATTCTTCACTTTGTTCTTCAAAGATTTCCTAGGAAGGCATACTGATAACTCTTGCATGAATACCTTTTGTTTTTAAAATATCTGCTGCCTGGGAGATCAGATGTACTTCCGAACCTGTTGCCATTAAGATGATATCTGGATTTTCACTGTCCTTTAGGATGTATGCTCCCTTTAGGGCATCTTTTCCGTCAGTACCTAAGTCCGGTAGATTTTGTCTTGTAAGTATTAAAGCCGTTGGTTTACTTGCCGTCAATGCACTATACCATCCGGCCGCAGTTTCTTTAGCATCAGCAGGACGGAATACATTAAAATTCGGCATACTTCTAAGGGCTGCCAGATGTTCTACAGGCTGATGGGTTGGTCCGTCTTCACCAACACCAATACTGTCATGTGTCAGCACATAAATTACAGGAAGATTCATAAGCGCCGATAAACGCATAGAAGCTTTCATATAATCGCTAAAGACGAAGAAAGTTCCTCCATATACAATAAGTCCTCCATGAACTTTCATTCCGTTAAGGATAGCGCCCATGGCATGTTCTCTTACTCCAAAATGAAGGTTGGCACCCCCAGGATTTTCTGCTGAAAAATCTCCTTTGCCGTCCATATAGGTTTTATTGGAAGGCGCAAGGTCTGCAGAACCTCCGATGAAATTAGGCAGTACTTTTGCTAAGTGATTAATTACTTTTCCTGAAGCTTGTCTTGAAGCCATAGTGCCGCCAATACTCCATAATTCTTTGTCATTAAGGAGATCGGCAGACAAGGTTGTATTGTTCCATACTTCCCACTCTTTTGCCAAATCAGGGTGGACATTCTTATAACTATTCCATAAATCGTTCCACTCTGCTTCTTCTTTTTTGCCTTTTTCTATGATTTCATACATATGGGCTCTTACTTCCGCAGGCACATGGAATTCTTCGCCCGCTTCCCATCCTAAGAATTCTTTCATAGCCGTTATATTATCTGCGCCTAAGGGTTCTCCATGGGCTGAAGCTTTTCCTTGTTTAGCCGGAACGCCATAGCCGATTTGTGTCTTGATTTCAATTAAAGTAGGTTTATTGGT
>JAAYPH010000136.1 GCA_012519955.1 Candidatus Epulonipiscium sp. | reverse complement strand
TATTTTCTATTGCTGTAACCATTCTGTCTCCATATTGTTTCATATCTTCAATATAAACAGAAATCTCAGATGTCTTTTTATCAATGGTTTCAAAGGAATTAAATATTTCTGCAAAAACCTCTTTAACCTGGGTAAATGCTGTATTTTGTGATTCATTGGCAGACTTTACATTATTCATTGCCGCAACGGTATATTCACTTTGGCTGCTAATATTTGCAATATTCTCCTCCATTTTTTTCGCAAGAACTCCAGAAGACTCTGCTAACTTTCTGATTTCATCGGATACAACCGCAAAGCCTCTTCCTTTCTCTCCTACTCTAGCAGCCTCTATGGCAGCATTCAATGCCAATAGGTTTGTTTGGTCAGAAATTTGAGTGATACCGGATAACATATGGCTTATTGCCTGTACCTGCTCATTAAGATATAAAATGGACTTTTCAATATCTTGCACTGCCTGTCCGCTGATACTATTCTTTTCTTCCATCTGCCTTACGGCTTCATTACCCTTTTCGTTTTCTTTTGTAGCATTAGTGAATAGCTTTCTCATTTCTATAGAAGATTGCTGCAGCTTACTCAACTGTTCCGCAAAAGAATTAACCATTTTAACACAGCTTTCTGTCTCATGGGTTTGATCTACTGCACCTTTTGCAATTTCGTCAATTGCATTTGCTACTTCTTCTATGGATCGAGTATTTTTTCTGTATTTCCTTTTAATCGTTCAACAATGCCCTCTACTTCTATAAGCACATTGTTTATATTTGTTGTATATTCCTCTACATGCTTAGGAATATGGTTAATCCCGTCCAATATGAATTGAATCTCATTTTTTGGTTTTTTGTTATTTGTATTTTCAATCCCGTTTCCATATTGCATTTCTTTAACAGCCTGGATTACCTTTTTTAAAGGCTTAACTGATAAATATACATAAATGCTTTGCAGAATATATCCAATACATAAAAGTACGATGCTGATAATAAAATTGCGAGAAACCAAATAGACTAAAATTGAGATCAACAATGTCACACTTGAAAGAAGATTAATTCGGATCCATAATGGCCACTTCATACTATTCTCCCCCCACTATAATAAGTTATGACACCTAATTAATTCATCAAAATCTTCTGTCCTTTGTAAATATTATAAACTATTTGCTGCTGCTGATTCAAGTGCCATTATCTGCTTGATACTGTTATTACATGAAAGAAAAGCATATGCTTACTTAAGGCATATGCTTTTCTCTTAGCTTGGATCGCTAGAGATTAAAATAAGTGAATTTTTTCATTGGTGTCTAAGAATCTTTCAATTTCATCCGATGTTGCAAATTGTAATACCTGCTCTGCAATGGCTTTCATCTCTTCTTTAGAATGCTGTTGAATCATCCATTTTACTTCCAGAACGGAGGCAGGATTCATACTGAATTCGTCCAGTCCCAGGCCTATTAATACAGGTACTAATTTCGGATCCGATGCTGCTTCACCGCACATGCCAACCCAGATATTTTCTTTATGGGCTGCATCAATAATGTTTTTAATACTTCTTAATACGGATGGGTTATATGGGCTATATAAATGAGATACATGAGGGTTTAAACGGTCTACAGCAAGGGTATACTGAATGAGGTCATTGGTTCCAATACTGAAGAAGTCAACATGTTTTGCAAAGATATCTGCAAGTAATGCAGCGGAAGGAGTTTCAATCATCATTCCTACTTCCAAACCTTCATTAAATGCGATACCTTCATTACGGAGGGATTCTTTGACTTCCTCTAAAATTTGTTTTGCGTAAACTAATTCCTCAAACACCGATATCATAGGAAACATGATTTTAATATTTCCAAATGCACTGGCTCTTAAAATAGCTCTTAACTGTGTTTTGAATAAATCAATTCTTCCTAAACAGAATCTAATAGCACGGCAGCCTAAAAAAGGATTCATTTCTTTTGGAAACTCTAAATAACTTAACTCTTTATCTCCGCCAATATCAAAGGTTCTTATAACTACTGGCTTTTGTTTCATCCTTTGAGTAACCGTTTTGTAGGCATTGAACTGCTCTTCTTCTGAAGGAAAATCATTCCTGTTCATATATAAAAACTCTGATCTAAATAATCCTACACCATCTGCATTCTTTTCAATTACACGATCAACATCGGCTGGTTTTCCAATGTTACAAGCAATTTCGAGGCGAACATTGTCTTTTGTAATTGCTTCGCTATTTTTAAGCGTTGCAAATAATTGAAGACGTTTCTCAAATCTTTCTTTCTTTTCTTTAAAAAGCTCTATGGTTTTTTCATCCGGATTTATAAATACTTTTCCTTCTGTACCATCAAAAGCTACAATATCTCCATGTTTAACCTGCAATGTAATGCTATCCAATCCTGCAACGGCAGGAATTTCTAAGGATCTTGCCATAATAGCCGAGTGAGAAGTCTTTCCTCCCTCTTCTGTAATAAAGCCGATTACCTTATCCTTATCCATCTGTGCAGTATCAGAAGGAGTTAAATCCTTTGCAATGATAATAGCTGGTTCTTTAAGAAGCACAAGGCTATTATCCTCAATTCCTGATAAATTTCTTAGCATTCTCAAAGTAACGTCTCTTATATCCAGAGCTCTTTCTCTGAGATATTCATTATCCATTTCTTCGAAAATTTTAATATATGTGTCACTGGCTTCTTTTAACGCCCATTCAACATTTTTGTTTTCTGTACGGATTTTATCATATACACTCTCAAATAATTCCTGATCTTCTAAAATCATTGTATGAGCAGCAAAAACTTGAGCTTCATGTTTTCCTACCTTTTCTAAGGCGTATTCGTACAGTTCCTGTAATTGTTGTTTGCTTTTTTCAATGGCATCTTTAAATCTTGCTATTTCACTTTCTGTATCCTGTATTGTCTCATTTTTGATTTCAATGGTAATGTCTTCTTTTAAAAATACTCGGCCGATAGCTATTCCGGGTGATACTCCAACTCCCTTAAGAAAGTTCATGCAAATCCCCCTTATTCGCCAAACTTGTTATCTACTAACTTTTTAAGTTCCTTTACAGCTAAGTCCTCATCTTCACCTTCTGCTGTAATCAATAATTTATCTCCTTTTACTCCACCCATACTTAATACGGATAAAATACTCTTGGGATTATACACTTTATCTTTGTTTCCATTCTTGTACACTTTAATATCTGATTTGAACTTAAAAGCAACTTTTGAAAAAATACTAGCAGGTCTTGCGTGTAATCCTTCATCATTAGTGAGTACTACTTCTACTTGTTTCATATTTAGCCCTCCCATTATTTATTGTTATTGAATACTTTTGTGCTCTAATAAATAAGCTTCAGCTTCTGCTGACCATAATCCATTATGCTTTTCTACTATTTTAGCAAGTTCAGCAAAGAATGGATCGGTTTTGCCCTTTTCAGCAAAATCTTCTATAGCGGTTAATTCCATGTCTACGTTTGAATAGGTTAATTTTTTACCACCTGGAATATTTGGCAGGTTTAGTATTGTGTCTGCAACGCAGTTAAGACCTCCAACATGGGTAACCATAACGGCAGGATTGATTAATCCTTGAGCAGACATTCTTAAGGATTCAAGCATATCGTCTGCATTTCCTCCAGTAGAGCCCATAATGTGGGTTGGAGTATAATGAATGTTATAGAAGTTTACCTCTGCTTTGAATTCAGTGTCTGTAGGACCTGCAAAGAAGTTCATACATCCGTCTTTCCCTAAAATCTTATCCCCTTGTTCAACAAGTGCTCTAACCGGTGCATATACGAATACGTCATCATATCCTGTTCCACCAGTAAGGTCTATTAAGTATTTAGCTGGATCGTCTAAATTCTTCGTATTCACAAAGATAAGATCTATTCCGTCTTTCTTTGCTTCTTCCGGTGGGAATAATTGTTCTGCTCTTTTTAAACGATTATCATCGATATCTGTAACTACCAGTAAAGAAGGTCTTCTATCACAGTGAAGAGCATAGTCAATTGCACCAAGTCCCATAGGACCTGCCCCTGCAAGGATAGCTGTCTTTCCACCTTCTACGATTCCCATATGGTGAACATACTTACCTGTTTCTGTATGATAATTGGCATGGAATCCTCCTATGATACATGACATAGGCTCTGCTAAGGATGCTTCGTAGAAGCCTTTTCCTTCGTATTTTAACAGGTATCCTAATTCCATTACTTCAGGAGGAATAATGGTATAAGTAGTATTTCCACCAAAGAAACGATAAGAATATCCAGGAGCATAAGGGCTTCCTTTATAGTTTAGTGCGGGCTGAATTGCAAATTTGTCACCAGGTTTAAATTGGTCTTGCCATTTAGCACCTACTTGTACAATAATTCCTGCAAACTCATGTCCCATAATCGTAGGATTTACATCGATGTCATCAGGAACACGCTTATGCTTTTTCCCTTGAATTACAGCTTTATATGTTGACATACATACACTATCTGAAATTACTTGTGCTAAAATCTCGTCATCCTTGATTTCAGGTAATTCAAACTCCTCTAATCTTAAATCATTCACTCCATACAAACGTACTGCTCTTGTTTTCATTATAAATCAACCTCCTTTTTTAGTCGAGGATTAATCCTCTGTAACTTTCGATTAAAATTGCTAGCATTATAACCAAAAAGGTTATAACGCTAGCAATTCAAACTCCACTTTATCTCTCCAGAATTCAATCTGCTCTTTTGTACCCATCTGGGTTCCTTCATTAGTGATACTAGCTGTAGCTGCTGCCACCGCCAGTTTAATTGCTTCTTCCAATGGAGTATTTTTTTGAATTGCATAGGCAAGGGCAGCAACCATTGAGTCTCCAGCTCCTACCGTACTCTTTACTTCTACAGGAATTGCTTTAGCAAAATAGGTTTTATCCTTTGTAATAAAGGCGCATCCATCTCCTCCCATAGACAATGCAATAATTTCTATGCCATATTTTAATAAACCTTTGGCAAATAAAATCGCTTCCTCCATTGTTTCAAACTTTTTATCATATAGCATTTCAAGCTCATGAACATTAGGCTTGATGAGATAAGGTCCGGCTTCAAGGCCTTTTTGGAGCAGTTCTCCGTCTGCATCCAGAATCGTCTTTATGCCTTTTGCCTTTACTTTTTCAATCCAACGTCCATAAATATCTTTCCCTACATTTTTTGGTATACTACCGGAAAAAACTACAATTCCATCTTCTGTTGCATATTTAAAAATCTTTTCTTCTATCTGATTAAGCACTTCCTCTGAAAGGGGTACTCCCGGTTCATTAATGTCTGTATAGGTTTTTAAAGTGATGTCTACTACCTTTGTATTGGTTCTGGTATTACCTTCTGTATGCACAAAGTCATGGGGCGTGCCTAACTTAGTTAATTGTTTTTCAATGAAGTCTCCTACTGGTCCAGCAACTGCACCGGTAGCTATTGTATCCCCGCCTAAACTATTAACAAGGTTGGATACATTAATCCCTTTCCCTCCTGCATCTTCTCTTACACTGATCACTCGATTCACTTCAGAAATACGAAAGTTATCTATCTGAATTGTTTTATCTAATGCAGGATTCAGAGTAACAGTTACAATCATTTGTTTCACTCCTTATTGTTGTGTAAACACGTTATAAACGAAATCTACATCGGTTGTTTGTTTGATTTCTTCTGCTACCTTTTCATCTTCCATAATCGTTGCAAGGTTGGATAAAATGGTTAAATGTTCGTTTCCAGCTCCTGCAATTCCAACAACTAAATATGCCTTTTCATCACCGAAATCTATTCCCTCTGGGAACTGTAAAATGGAGATACCTGTTTGTTTTACTTCTTTCTTTGCAGCTCCAACCCCGTGAGGTATAGCTACACCATTACCGATATAAGTAGATAAATCTTCTTCTCTTTGAATCATTGCATCAATATAATTTTCTGATACATATCCGGTATCCACTAAAAGTCTTCCTGCCATTCTGATAGCATCTGCTTTACTCATAGAGGATAAGCCTAATTTTATATTATCCTTTTTAAGAACAGGCAATTTCACTGGTTCAGCTTCTACTTCTTTTTTTAATTTCATGCTTTGTACTTTTTCTTTTGCATTTTCTAAATCTTGATCTTCCCCATTAGCTGCTCTCTTAACAAAGAAGGAAGCGATTAAGAAACTTACTGCTGCAGAAACTACAACACCTGCGATTACTCCTAAGAATCCTCCCTTTGGAGTCATTGCTAATACTGCAAGAATACTTCCTGGAGATGGTGCTGCTACAAGTCCTGCTCCAAAGATGCTTAATGTGAATACACCGCTCATTCCTCCGCCGATTACTGCAAGTAATAATACTGGATTCATAAGCACATATGGGAAGTAAATTTCATGAATTC
>JAAYPH010000135.1 GCA_012519955.1 Candidatus Epulonipiscium sp. | reverse complement strand
CCATATTCGGCTCCTCCTGCAGCAAAACCGAAGGTAGCCTTTGTAATGGGCATAATCACTGTACCCTCGGTAGTTTCTATCGGATCACCTACAACCGTGCTCACTTCCACCATTTCTTTTATACTTCCCATTGCAGTTTTCATCAAAGCTTCAATTGGATGTTGATTCGAATTTGCCATTTTTTAGCCTCCTCTTTATAGAAATATATTGAAAGGTAATGAAAATAGGGTGAATAATTATTTCACACTTCAATGAAACATTAGTCATTGAAGCATCAAATTGCGGAAGTATTTTAAGATGATATTGTCGTATTGAAATAACTTGGTTAATAAGATTAATAATACTTGGCGTTAAACCATTAATCATTCCATATAGGATAGCTGTCACAGCCGGATCATGGGTACCAATCTGCATATTCATGTCGAAGAAATTGATATATATATGTTTTTTTAATTTTTCAATTCTATTCCATATTATTTTTGCTGATTTCTTGTAGTTTATGTATGATTTTGTTGAAAAAGAATTGTTATGATTTTCCTCTAAATATTCCTCAATCTTTTTTCTTAAATATTTAACAAGATTAAATTTATAAATTCTGATGTAGCGAAACAAATATAAACTTAAGGTTAAATACTGAACTTCATCTTGTTTTTCATAATGAATTTGTATTCTCAAGGCTTCACCCGCTTATTTGTTACATTTAAATTTATTTTCCCCGAAGAATAATAAACCATACAAAAATGACCAAAAGAAGTTTTTCACTCCTCTTGGTCATCGAATAAGCCTATTTGTTTTACCTCTTTTTGTACTTCTTTTTGAAGCTGCTTTAACAACTCTTCCTGAAGCTGAGGAAGTTCTTTGATATTTTTAAAACCAAAATACCTTAGAAATTCTTCCGTGGTTCCAAATAAAATCGGCTTGCCCGGGGCATCCATTCTTCCCACTTCACAAACCAAATTGTATTCTATTAATTTATTGACTACATGATCACACCGAACCCCTCTGATCTCTTCAATATGGGCTTTGGTGACAGGCTGTTTATACGCAATAATCGCTAAAGTTTCCAAAACAGCCTGGGTCATATTATATTTTTTAGGACTTTGATAAAAAGATTGAATAAGCTCAAAGAACTGAGGGCTTGTACACATTTGAAATGCATTATTCACTTCAATGATTTGAATGCCCCGATCTTCGTCCTTGTATTTATTGCTTAAGTTTTCAATAATATTTTTCGTTGTATGGATATCTTGTTGAATGATTTCTGAAAGTTTTCTTAGGGAAACAGCTTCCCCCGATATGAATAAAATCGCTTCTATTGCAGCCTCATTTTTAGTCAGTTTCATCGCCATCCATCCCATCATATGTCATAATCAAAATATCTTTAAATGGGTTTTTTTGTTCAATTTTAACTTGTTTACTTCTTATTAATTCCAATAACGCCAGAAAAGTAACTACTATTTCCATCTTGTCTGAATCCTCATAAAATAACTCATGGAAATGAATTACCGGATATATGACTAATAAATCAAGGATATATGTAATTTTGTCCTCAATCTTATAAATATCCCTTTGGACAGATTTAAACCCACTTCTTATGGTATCAACCTTTTTTTCTTTTCTTTTCAATAAATCTTGAAATATAGAAAACATATTTTGAAGCGTAACACCATCCAAGACTTCAGAAATATCAACCGGTGTATCTTGAAGAATATCTTTTATATGCTGGGGCAAGGTTGAATTTCGATAAAAAACCTTCTGTGCTTCTATCTGTCTTATCTTTAGTTCTTCTGAGAAATGCTTAATTTTCTTATATTCCAATAGTTTATTCACTAGCTCTTCTCTTGGATCTTCTTCCTCTTCCTCCTCTTTTTTTGGACTTGGAAGAAGCATCTTGGATTTGATTTCTAAAAGTGTTGCGGCCATAACCAAAAACTCACTAATATTCTCCATATTTCTTTCCTGCATAGCATCGATATATTCTATAAATTGGTCCGCAATTAGAGATATGGGTATATCGTATATATTTATTTTATTCTTTTCTATTAAATGAAAAAGCAAATCAAAAGGGCCTTCAAATGCTTCTAATTTTACTGTAATACTCAAATTTTGTACCCCTCTTCATTAAAATCCACCAAGCTTAATTAAGAAATTATAAATCTGCATAATTATTGGGTTAATAATCATAGGAATAAAACCAACAAATATAAGCAGTATCAATACAACCTGCAGTATATATTCATATTGTATGATTTTAAAATAAGTTCTTGGAGGAATAAGATTAAATAATATTTTCGAACCGTCCAAAGGAGGTATGGGAATTAAATTGAAAATTGCCAGTACAATATTGATATAAATTCCATATAATAAAATTTGATAAAGTAAATCATACCTTATGTTATACATATACAAAAGTTTTAAAATCAGTGCAGATACTATTGCAACCAATAGATTCGCTATAGGACCGGCTAAGGACACCATGAGCATTGCTGGCTTTCTACTTTTAAAATTTGCAGGATTCGTATGAATAGGTCTGGCCCATCCAAAATTCATAAAAAATAGCAGTATTAGACCTATAGGGTCTATATGGGATATTGGATTAAGTGTCAATCTTCCTTCTTTTTTTGGTGTTTTGTCCCCAAAGAGATATGCCGTTAATCCATGGGCAAATTCATGAAAAGTTACTCCTGCCAATATTCCAGGTGCTTTAATTAAGATTTCCAAGATTGGATTGTTCAAAATCCATCCTCCTTTTAATATAGTAAAAATAGTTTGTAATAACCTTTTTGGCTACTAAGGTATATTGTAAAGGTTTAACAAAAAAAATTCAAATATAATTTTAGCGCCTAAATATTCTTAGGCGCTAAATTCTTAATACCATCGTTTCAAAAGCATATTCAGCATTGTCTTTAAATTAGCTTTTTTAACAGTATCCGTTGCTACTAAGTCAGAACGTCCAACTTCTTTGCCCTGGAACAAATAAACTATTTCTCCAACCTTCATACCTTTCTCTACTGGAGCTTTAACATACTCAGGAAGTTCAACTTTGGATTCGATTTTTTGATTAGCTATTTTTTTACTTACTAATAATCGTACATCTTTTTTAATCGCACAATCAACAGTGGGGGCATTTCCTTTGTAGACTTTAACATTTCCTACGACTTTCCCTACTGGATCACCTTGTATGATTGCATAATTTGCAAAGCCGTAATTTAACATTTTGGCAACTTCTGAATTTCTTGCCTGCTTACTTTTCGCTCCCATAACCACTGCAATAAGACTAAGCCCGTCTCTTTCGGCAGTACCTGATAAGCAGTACATGGACTGACTTGTAAATCCTGTTTTAAGTCCATTGGCTCCCTGATACCATTTGAATAAATTATTGGTGTTGGTAAGACCGAATTCTTCTTCTCCTCTTCTTGTTTTATGAATAATGGTGTCTGTCCAAATCGTTGCGAGTTCATGGATTTCCGGGTATTTATTAATTAATTCTCGTGACATCAATGCAATATCATATGCAGAAGTAACATGGGCATCGTCGTGAAGCCCACAGGCATTGACAAAGTTCGTATTTTTCATTCCCAGTTCCTTAGCTTTTTCATTCATCATCTTAACAAAGGCTTCTTCACTTCCGGCAATATGTTCTGCCATGGCCACCGATGCATCGTTGGCAGATGCAACTGCTATACATTTGGTTAAAGTCTTTACTGTTTGCTGCTCATTTGGTTCTAAGTATACCTGTGAGCCCCCCATACTTCCTGCATGTTCACTGACAGTAACCATATCGTCCCATTTTATCTTGCCGTTTTCCACTGCTTCATAGATAAGCAGAAGTGTCATGATTTTTGTCACACTGGCTGGATACCGTTTTTCATTCATATTCTTTTCAAATAAAACCTTACCTGTTTTTGCTTCCATAAGTACTGCAGCAGGAGATTCAATTTGGATTTCTGCACTGGTCTCCTGTGGACTCTTTTCTTCCCCTTCTACGACTCTAAACGGCACGAGATTTACAAGAAAAACTGTAAGAAGTATAATTGCAATACGTTTATTAAACGACATAGTCTACCTCCTTATGCACTTTTTTATTTTTATCTATAATTAGGGTAGACCATTTTTGATAAAATATGCACATGAATACCAGGGATGTAATTCTTTCCACAAAAAATGGAATGGTCAACACCATTCCATTTTAAGGCTTACTGAATAACTTTATAAATATATTTTACAGGCTCAGGTTTTTCTTCACTAATACTAAAAGCGCTCTGTGCAACATGCCGTGCTTCATCAATATCCTCCAGGTTTGTATGTAAGATACAGATTGTATCCCCGGCATCTACTTGATCTCCTATTTTTTTAGTCAATGTAATCCCAGCGGCAAAATCTATCTGATCTTCTTTGGTTCTTCTTCCTGCACCTAAATGCATAGCTGAGATTCCTATGCTTTCTGCATCTATGGATGTTATATATCCTGAAAATGGCGCTTTTATTTCTATATGATTCTTGGCCTGCGGAAGTAATTCCGGATGATCTACGATCTCTGGATTGCCTCCTTGAATTCTAATTAATTCTTTAAATTTATCGATTACATCTCCGCTTTCAATTTTAGCTTTTAAAGCATTGAAAGCTGAGTCAAAGTCATCATATGCACCTCCCAATACTGCCATATGAGAGGCAATGGTCAGTGCAATAGTCGTTTCATCTTCGGCTCCTTTATTGCTTAAAACATCAATAACTTCCTTTATTTCATTGGCATTTCCAACTTCATGGCCAAGGGGCTGATCCATATTGGTAAGAACTGCAATGGTTTTCCTGTTGAGGGATTTTCCTATATCAACCATTGTTTTTGCCAATTCTTCCGCGTCTTCCAATTTCTTCATAAATGCGCCTGAGCCTACCTTTACATCTAACACGATGGCATCTGAACCTGAGGCAATTTTTTTACTCATTATAGAACTGGCAATTAAAGGTATGCTGTCGACGGTGGCTGTAACATCTCTTAATGCATAGATCTTCTTATCTGCAGGAGTCAGATTGGCAGTCTGACCTACAATAGCCATTTTATAAGTATTTACATTGTGTATAAATTCATCACTGTCTAATTCCGTTCTGAATCCTACTATAGATTCTAATTTATCTATAGTTCCTCCTGTATGGCCTAATCCTCTTCCGCTCATTTTAGCAACAGGTATTCCGAGGGATGCAACCAATGGAATGATAATTAAACTGATCTTATCTCCTACCCCTCCCGTTGAATGCTTATCAACTTTAATGCCTTCAATTGAAGACAAATCAGCCACATCGCCAGAATGAACAAAAGAAAGGGTAAGATTTGAAATCTCTTCTTTAGTCATCCCCTTAAAATATACTGCCATTAAGAAAGCCGATACTTGATAATCCGGTATTTCTCCCCGTACATATCCATTGACGATGAAATCAATCTCCTCTTTAATTAATTCGTCTCCATTTCTTTTCTTTAAAATGAGATCATACATTCTCATGGCTTTCCACCCTCTTTTACAACATATTAATCACAATTTCATAAACCCAATATATTTAGTAACTTTCTCATTTAAAATCTATCATCTTGTTTTTTTATTTCAATATTTCTTTGGCAAAACTTTCACCATGTTTAATTTTGTCTGTTTGCAAAATTTCACCGATGGTTTGACCAATATCCGCAAAGGTTTTTCTGGTTTTTAAATCTATATTTTGCTTAAGATTTTTTCCATACGCTATAAAAGGAACATATTCTCTTGAGTGATCCGTACTTGGCGTAGTAGGATCGCAGCCGTGATCGGCATTGATCATTAAAACATCATTTTCACCCATGGCGTCCAATATTTCCGGAAGCCTCTTATCAAACTCTTCAAGACCTTTGGCATAGGCTTTGTAGTCGTTTCTATGGCCCCACTTCATATCAAAATCAACTAAATTCGTAAATATAAGGCCTTTATTATTTTGTTTTATATATTGTAGGGTCTTATTCACGCCATCCATATTGTCTTTAGTATGAACGGCTTCTGTAATACCTCTTCCAGAGAAAATGTCTTCAATTTTACCTACTGCAATTACATCTAAATTCTTAGCTTTTACTTTGTCTAATATGGTATCATGAGGAGGTGCCAAGGCATAATCCCTTCTATTAGGCGTTCTTGTAAAGCCTCCTGCATTTTTCCCTATAAAAGGTCTTGCGATTACTCTAGCTACTGCGTGTTCTCCTACAAGCAAGTCCCTGGCAATAGAACACATCTCATATAGTCTATCAATAGGTATTACTTCTTCATTGGCAGCAATTTGAAATACACTGTCTGCTGAAGTATAAACTATAGGATATCCGGTTCTAATATGTTCTTCTCCTAATTCATCCAAAATCTCTGTTCCCGAAGCAGGTTTATTCCCCAAGGTTTTGGTTCCAATAGCTTTTTCAAAAGCTTCAATAATTTCTTTTGGAAAGCCTTCAGGATAAGTAGGAAAGGGCTTTTCCGAAAAAACTCCCGCCATTTCCCAATGCCCCGTTACCGTATCTTTACCGTTGGAGATTTCTCCAAATCGTCCATAACAGCCCAAGGGATTTTCTGTTTTCGGAAGTCCTGTCATTCCTTCAATGTTGCCAAGGCCTAAAGACACTAAATTAGGAAGATTAAGACCTCCAACCATTTTTGAAATATTTCCGATTGTATTGCTTCCTTGATCACCGAATTTGTCTGCATCGGGCAATTCTCCCATTCCTACACTGTCTAAAATAATCCATATCACTCTATTGATCATTTTATCCCACCTTTCTGTATAGATTATTCCTCTATTCAATTATCCGTATTCAGGAAAACAAAAAAGGGCCTAAGCCCTTGGATGTGCTTTTAAATAAACCTCTTTCAGCTTATTTCTATTTAATTGTGCGTAAATTTGAGTTGTGGATATATCGGAATGCCCAAGCATTTCTTGAACAGATTGCAAATCAGCTCCATTAGCAACGAGATGGGCAGCAAAGGAATGTCTTAACATATGGGGAGTAATTTCTTTGTTGATATTGGCTTTTTTTGAATATACTTTTATAATCTTCCAAAACCCCTGCCTGGTCATGGGTTTGCCATTACAATTCACAAATAAAGCAGATTCTTTGGGATCACGGATCATTGCAAACCTTACTTTTTCTAAATATAATCTAAGGGCTTTAACGGCAGATGCCCCTAAAGGAATAATTCTTTCTTTCGTATGATTGGAATCTGCACATTTTATGTATTCTAAAGTTAAATTAACATCACTTTCTTCTAAACATATTAATTCCGAAACTCTAATTCCTGTAGCATACAATACTTCAAGCATCGCTTTATCTCTAATCCCTTTGAGAT
>JAAYPH010000134.1 GCA_012519955.1 Candidatus Epulonipiscium sp. | reverse complement strand
TGGCAGTGGCAGCTTAATTGGCGGAACAATAATCGGAATATATCGTACAGATACAGGCGAATATATAGATGAAGTCATTCCATTAAAATACTATTCAAAATCGAATATGAAAAAGAAAGCTTATCTGCGGTATGTAGTGAAAATAGTTCAAAGAGGTTTTAAAAAATTAAACGTAAAAAAAGATGAATCTATTGAAATCTGTAGAGGTTATATGTTTGACGAGCTAAGGAAATGGCTTAATAAAGAGAATTACAATTGGCAAAATACTGTAATAACAGGTCCTTTACAGGAAAAAGCAGAAAAAAGTTTTGAACAATATGTAATTTCTTTAGGCTTTCCAGAAGCATTTATAAAATATACGAAATATCCTTTTCATTTTCATAGAATTTTAAAATGGGTCTATGCCGACTATGATAACAGAAAGATTTTGTGTAAAGTTGGATGGAAAAGTTGGGAAAAGTACGGCAACCTGCCGTTAAAAATTATTTATGACTATCTTCCTTCAAAAAGGGAATATTACTGCCTTAAATGTGGAAAAAAAATAAAACATTCAGAAAAAATTAAAATCATTAAATATGAAAGCAATCGTCCCAACCAAATTTTCCTTCATAAAAACTGTTAAAAAGAAAGGAGTTTTGAAAAACTCACTAAAATAGTTTTTCAAAACTCCTATAATTTTTATTATACTGGATATACTTTGTTAGCTGTATCTGCTAAAGCAGGATCAACCTTTGTTTTTTGTGCTTGACGATATTTAAAGAATTCTTCGGCTACTTGTGGGAACAATGCATAAGATAAAACGTCTTCGTCTTGCTCTTTATACTGTTTCATTTCAGCTTCAATCTTATCTAATTCAGGCTCTAATAGGTCTGCAGGACGGCAGGTAATTGGCTTTTCGTCTCCAATAACCATTTTTCTAACTTCTTCGGAAATTGGTACAGGAGTTCTTCCATATTCCCCACGAACCAATGCCTTAGATTCTTTTGTAACCATTTTATATCTTTGGTTCATCAATACATTTAGAACCGCTTGAGTTCCTACAATTTGGCTGGTTGGAGTTACCAAAGGAGGATATCCAAAGTCTTCACGAACTCTAGGAATTTCTTTTAATACCTCATAGAAACGGTCTTCTGCATTTTGATTCTTAAGCTGTGAAACCAAGTTGGACAACATACCTCCTGGAACTTGGTACATAAGGGTTTTAATATCAACACCTAATACTTTTGGATTTAGAAGGCCTTCTTCCATTGCTTTTTCACGAAGAGGTCTAAGATAATCTGCAATCTCAGATAATACCTCTTGGTTAAGACCAGAATCATATGGAGTTCCTCTAAAGGTTTCAGCCATTACTTCTGTAGCCGGTTGAGATGTTCCCATAGAGAAAGGAGACATAGCTGTATCGATGATATCCGCTCCAGCTTCAACACCTTTCATATAAGTCATTGCTACAACTCCGCTGGTATAGTGACCATGAAGTTCAATAGGTATATTGATAGCTTTCTTTAAGGCAGATACCAATTCATAGGAATCATAAGGAAGTAATAATCCTGCCATATCTTTAATACAAATTGAATCTGCTCCCATGTTTTCAAATTGCTTTGCTAATTTCACATAGTATTCTAATGTATGTACTTCACTTAAAGTATAAGAAATAGCAACCTGAGCATGGCCTTTTTCTTTCTTTGTTGCATTTATGGCAGTTTCCAAGTTTCTTGGATCGTTTAATGCATCAAAGATACGTATAATGTCAATACCATTTGCAATACTCTTTTGAACAAAATATTCAACAACATCATCTGCATAGTGACGATATCCTAAAATATTCTGTCCTCTTAAGAGCATCTGAAGTTTTGTATTTTTAATCGCTGCTCTTAACTTTCTTAAACGTTCCCATGGATCTTCCTTTAAGAAACGTAAAGATGCATCAAAAGTTGCGCCTCCCCATACTTCCATGGAGTAAAATCCTACTTGGTCCATTTTTTCAGCTATAGGAAGCATTTCTTCAGTTTTCATTCTTGTTGCTATTAAAGATTGATGGGCATCACGAAATGTGGTATCCGTAATCTTTACTGGTCTATTCTTAACTTGTTCTGACATCATTCTACCTCCTTCTTAGATTATATTAACCGAATATTGATAATAATACTCCTGCTGCAACTGCCGAACCAATAACTCCTGCAACATTCGGCCCCATTGCATGCATCAGTAAGAAGTTTGTTGGATTTTCTTCTTTACCAACTTTTTGTACAACACGGGCTGCCATAGGCACTGCAGACACTCCCGCTGCACCAATCAGAGGATTAACCTTTCCTCCCGACAACTTATACATAAGTTTTCCAAAAAGCACACCGGCAGCTGTTCCAATTGAAAACGCTACCAATCCAAGGGCTATAATCCCTAAGGTTTTCGGATTCAAAAAGTTCTCTGCACTGGCTGTTGCTCCAACTGTAGTACCTAAGAAAATTGTTA
>JAAYPH010000133.1 GCA_012519955.1 Candidatus Epulonipiscium sp. | reverse complement strand
GACTATTTGATTTTTAAATTCAGCAGTAAATCTGTTTTGCTTTGACCTCATTTTTGACAACCTCCTGTTAGTATTATTTTACTAAACTAGTGTGTGATTGTCCAAATGGGTTAGGGGGATTAAGAGAAGGCTTGGCAAACTTCATGTGAAAACTATATGTATAGTGTGATAAGTGGGCGGTAGTAACCGTACCGCTTATTTTTTTACACAGTTTATCCTAAACTTTTCTAAAGTCCAGTTGATATATTTTTATAAATCTGTTTGAATATAATAATTCCATTAAAGTTCAGATAGCTAATAAGTGCACTTTTTTTAATGGTTTAATATGCAAAATCCGGGTGAAAACAATACCTGGAATCTTGTTGCAGAGAAGAAAGGAAATTATTAAAAAATTGTTAATGTTGGGCTAAAGTTCAGATTACTTGTATCTTAACTTTGTTTACGGTAAAATATCGGAAAAGGCTCAATCTTTTGGTTTCAATTAGAATTAAAAGGTTAAATTAGAGGAGGGGACACATGAAAATTTCTAAGAATGATGCATTGATATGGTTTGATTTTTTTGCACAGTTAGAGGAACACGAGGAAATTACTACGAAACATCAAGAAATTATTTACGCTACCTTTGCACAGATAGAAGCTGCAATTGATCATAGAAACGATATGTTAATGTCTCAAATTAAGAATTTAAAAACTTTAGACAATAGAACTTATTTTGTAGGAAATGAAAACAAGTTCCCGGGTGGATGCCGTTCTTGTCTGCTGGGAACCGGTTTGAGTGCCATTAGAAAAACGAATAAATGTAATATAGAGTGTAAGTTTTGCTATAATTATGGAGAGTTAGAAGATATTCCACCAATTGGCGAAGGCATGTGGGAAATCGGAGGGACTAAATTTTATGAAAAAGATTTCGACTTACTTCTTTCCATATACCAAAAACCCACGGGCATTGCTTACGTATATTTAGAACCTTTTATGGAAATTGAAAAATACTATCCGGTGATCAAGAAATTTAGCGATGCAGGAATTCATCAACATTTATACACCAATGGAACCTTAGCAACGGAGAAAAACCTAAAAGTATTAAGTGAAGCTGGTCTTGATGAAATACGTTTTAATTTAGGTGCCACGAATTGCTCAGACAAAGTGATTAAAAACATTGGAATAGCCAAAAAATATATTAAAAGTGTAGGAATAGAAACGCCAATGACTCCAGAGTTTTTTGAAAAATTCTTTGAGAAAAAGCAAGCAATCTTAGATACAAAATTGGATTTTATCAACTGTGCAGAATTACATTTAAATGAGAATAATATAGGTAATTACTATGGGGAAAATATGTATATATCCAGACATGGCTATATATCTCCCATATGGAGCAGGGAACTAACACTGCAATTCATGAAAATAGCCGATGAAGAAAACTGGGATTTGGCAGTGCATGATTGTTCAAACTATACAAAGTTTGCCAGAGGTTTAAATCTAAGCAGTAAATCAGGTATGTGGTTCGGAGCCAGCAATTATGCCTGTGAGTTTTCCAGAATCCCATATGAAGTATTTTTACCGATACTAAATGATGACAGTTTTGAATTCATAACAGAGGAAGAACTGCCAGACGACTATAAACCAGAGTTGATGAATTTCTAAATTTCTAAGCTCTTCAAGCACCTTTTGGGTGCTTTTTTACTTTCTGGATTTTTAAAAAATTTTAAATTAAATTCATTAAATATAATTATGAACATTATTGAAAAATTATGGTGCTAAATGTATTATATTCTTTGAGTAGTTTAATTTTAGGGGGATGAAAATTTTGAAAAAATTATTTTTAATTGCAATCATTATTTTTTGTTTCAGTACTTCTGTATTTGCTAATCCTAAAAACAATTCTTTACAACCCATAAAAGATACTATTATTATGACTTATAGTAGTTGGGATGAGTGCGGACCTGCTTTAGTAGAAAATAATATTATTTATCCTCTTATTTTTACTGAACGTATTGAGGGTAAAGGCATTATTGCAAAATATCAGATTCCAAGAACTATAAATAAAAAATTTCGCTCCTGGGATGAAGCCAAAGCGGCAGGAGAATTTTTGGTGGAAAATAATGTAACATATAAATTAAAAGAGGCTAAACAACTAAGTTGGAGATCAGATATTGTAGCTACATATCAATTAATAAATTGAGAGGAATATAAATGAAAAGAGAGAGCATCGGTGTATTAGGATTAATTCTGATAAGTACAATCACTTTAAACAGAGTCTTGTCGCACTATATAAAAGGGGGAAAGCCTGATATACTCCAAACTCTTTTAAGTATAGCCTGCATCTTATGTTGGATGCTTGCGTCCTATTATTACGGAAAAGCCGGCAGTAAAAATTTCCTAATCTTCACTCTGTCTTTTTTTAGTATTGGTTTTCTCATCCAAATAGTATATCATTCTACAGAGCAAATTTATTTGCTGACTATCCTCACATATGTAATTATGTGGTTACCGTTATATGGAATTATCGGACATTTTGATCGGGATTCATTTCTTACAGATCCGATAAGTGCGACTGTCATCCTATTGCTTCTTCCCACAGCACTGGCGTATATATTAGGAAAAAGACTTAGCAGGTAAGTGGATAAAAAAAGTCTAGTCGACGTAAAGGAACCTTAAATGAGGTTCCTTTTAAAAGATAATGATAATAGCTTTTAAGACTGAATTATTCTTAAAGTTTTTTTACTGTGAGTCGATATATATATCAAGGAAGTAAAATTTGGATAATTATAATAATAAATCGGGTGAAACTATGTTTATGAATTTTGTAACCGAGCTTAGAATTATTAATAATATGAATCATATTCAAAGAAATCAGGATGTACTTGCTTTGCGTTTGGCTACTGGTCAAAGGATTAATTCTGCTGCCGATGATCCAGCCGGACTCTCCATTTCTGAAAAAATGAGGTCTCAGATTCGGGGATTAAGACAGGCGCAAAGGAATGCTTTAGACGGTATATCTCTCATTCAGACAGCGGAAGGTGCAATGAATGAGATTCATTCCATTCTTCAAAGAATGAGAGAACTATCGGTTCAAGCAGCCAATGGTACAAATACGGACGAAGACCGTGCGCATCTGAATGATGAATTTCAACAGTTAAAAGAAGCTATTTCTCAATTTGCTCGGGATACAGAGTTTAATACCCAGCCGCTTTTAGATGGCTCTAAAAAAGATAATGGTATAAATCTTCAGATTGGACCCAATGCAGGAGACAGTATAAAAGTTAATATTGGAGATATGACGGATTTAGGTCTTGATGCACTGGATATTTCTACTCAGGAAGGTGCAGAAGAGGCATTAAAAGCATTGGACGATTCCATCAAAAAGGTTTCTTCAGAAAGATCAAAATTAGGTGCCATACAGAATCGTCTTGAACATACCATAAATCATTTGGCAAACTACGAAGAAAATCTTACAGCCGCAGAAAGTCGTATACGAGATGCAGATATGGCCCAAACAATCATGGAGTATACTAAGAATCAATTATTATTAATGGTCAGCCAAGCAATATTGGCACAATCCATGCGAATGCAAAGAGAGCGTATTATGATGCTTTTATCCAGTTTAGATGTTAGATTATGAACACATTAATGAGAGATACCGATTGAGGTGAAGAATGCCTTAGTCGGTATTTTTAAAGATCAATAATCAACTTAATAATTTCATAAATATTTTAAGAAAACCAATCAGAATTGTTGAAATAAACCTAAGATTAAGATATAATTAAGCTCAAAAATTTTTAAGAGGTGATTTCATGTTCCTTTGGAAAGATGAATTTAGCTGTAATGTAGATCAAATTGATAGCCAGCATAAGCAATTATTAGAGATTGGTTCCAAGTTATATAATATTGTTCGACTTGGAGATAAGTACGACCACTATGATGAAATATTAGAAAGCTTACATGAGTTAGCAGATTATACAATATATCATTTTAACTCTGAAGAGGAATTAATGTTATCATCAAATTATTTACGCTATTTTTCTCATAAGCAAGAGCATCAAAAATTTATTGATAAAGTCAATGATGTTTTAAGACAGGATATCGATGAAAAACAGAAAAAAATTACGATGGATATTATTATCTTTATTGCAGATTGGATTGAAAATCATATTCTGAAACACGATATTGAGTTTGGTAAATTTTTGAATTCCCAAGAAGTATCTTAAAATGCTTTAACTGTGCAATTAGTTTTTATAATTTAAAACATCTTGCATCCGCATAGGATGCATTTTTTATTGCATAGGAAATTCCTTCAGATTTCCTATGCAATAAAAACCCCTCCGGGCATAATGCACACGCGAAACTCTTTCTTGGTAATTGGATTTTATTGAAATAAT
>JAAYPH010000132.1 GCA_012519955.1 Candidatus Epulonipiscium sp. | reverse complement strand
AAATATTCTTCCACATGGAGTTCTATTGCTTTTCTTGCATATTCAAATTCTTGATATCCGCTGACAATGACAAATTCTATGTCTCCATGGATTGCTTTCACTTTTTCTATAAACTCAAGCCCGTCCATCTCCGGCATACGAATATCTGTAATGATCAGGTCCGGTTGATTTGCCGCAACCATATCCAATGCTTCTATGGCATCTGATGCCTTTCCTACCACTTCAACATCAGAAAACATCCTATTTAATTTAGCAGCAATACCATTACGTATAATTTCTTCATCATCAACTATCATGACTCTTAACATTCATATCGTCCCCCTTGTATATAATAGCTGGCAGTACTACTGTCATGGTGGTTCCTTTATACTCTTGGCTATCAATATACAAACCATACTCTTCTCCAAAGTATAGTTTCACTCTTGCATTGACATTTCGAATACCTATACCTCTTTTTGAAAGTCCCATAATTTCATTATGAAGAATCTCACCTTTTAGAGAGTCTCTAAGCAGTTTTAACTGTTCTTCCCCTATACCAATGCCATCATCCTTTACTGTAATAATAAGATTGTCTTCTTCTTTTTTAACGGCTACTTCTATGGTGCACTGCCCTCTTTTGCGTTCAACCCCATGGAATAAGGCATTTTCCACTAAAGGCTGAATAATGAGTTTTATTACCTGATATTTCTCTAAATCAGGATGAATGTCATAAACAATATCGAATTTGTCTTTAAATCTTGTTTTCTGTATAAAAACATAATTTTTCACATGTTCGATTTCCATACTAAGAGGAACGATTTCTTTTCCCTGGCTAATACTGTATCTAAAGATTTTTGAAAGGGCTTGGCATATATTGCTTATGGTTTCTACCCCTTCCGCTTCAGCAATTAAATCCATGATCTGAAGGGTATTATACAAAAAGTGCGGATTAATCTGTGCCTGCAGGGCATTTAATTCTGCTTCTGTTTTTAAAAGCTCTGTTGTATATACCTTTTTGATTAAATCATGAATTTTTGTAAGCATGCTATTAAAACTATGACTTAACTTACCAATCTCATCGTCGCTTTCAATTGGAATAGTGTCTTCAAATTGTCCTTCTTCTGCAAGTTTCATAAACTTTTGAAGCTTATGCAGGGGTCTGGTTATGCTTTTGCTGATGCCTGTACCAATTAACGATACAAAAAGCATACAAATAACAACCATAAAGACTATCGTATAATACTGCAATTTCTTAATTTCACTGTATAATTCTATAATGGGAATACTGTTGATAATCGTCCAATTGGTGAGCTGTGAAGTATTATAGGTAATTAAAACTTCCTTATCTCCTTCATTCCGTACGATACTTCCAGTTTTATTTTGCAAGACTTCACTAATATATGAGCTTCTGAATTGAGTTGAAATATACTGCTCTTCCGTATGATAAAGAATGGTTTTATTATTGTCCAGAATAATAAAATTCTCATATTCTTCTACATCCGCCTTTTCTATGACATCCTTAAATACTGCCATATCAAGGTACATGACTATATATCCAATGGGCTTTCCGGCTTCTAAATCATCGATTTCATGAACATACATAAATACTTTCTTAGGAACCCCGGTTCCAATAATTTCATCTGCTTGGAAGGTAGGTAAAAGTAGGGTTTTAAGATTTAAGCTTTTCATCATGGAAAACCATCTTGAGCTGGTGAATACATAATCCGAGCGAATACTATTGTCTAGACTTTTGCTGCGATAGATCTCCCCGTTATAACTAAAAATAAAAAACCCTTCTATATCCTTTCTAAGCCTAATGACATCATAGATTTTCTCACTCATAAAATCATCGTCTGAAACAAATTCTTCAATAGGACGTTCCTTATCTTTTTTTAAGATCGTTTGGACATCCCTGTCCGCACTGATAATCAATGCGGTTTTTTGAATATCATTTAATGTATAATCAATATTTTTATTGATTTGCCGCAGTACTTCCGACATATAATCAGAAACCTCTGACTTTATAAATGTTGTCGTAATACTATACAGGATTGTTCCAACAATTACCAATACAAAAAACATGAAGAAGGTGTAGGATAAAATGATTTTACGATGTAAACTGATGCTCTTTATTCTTCGAGTAATTTGCGAAATCGATTTCATATCCTATCCTACTTTCTTCACCATCATAATCCACGACTACACCAATAAATCCTTTTTAAATAATGCCTACTCAAAAGCAATATGATTATATTTTATCATTATTATACAATAAAGTAAAACAACTTAACTATCTTTTTGTATAAATTTTTGCCAACGAAGTTTATCTTTTTAGAAACAAAGAAAGCCTTGCATTAAATTGCAAGACCTTGATAACCCTTATCTTTTCTTCTTAAAAGCAAGGGTAACTTGATATTAAGCTTTAAGGGTTTTAAATATATTGTTAAGACTGTATTCATAATAATCATCTAAATCACTGGCCTCAGATATATAGTGATCGGCAATGACAGCACTGAAAACGACGGAAATCAAAAGTAGTAACGTATAGTTTAGATGGATGTCTTTATTAAATTCTTCTTTTTGAATACCCTCTTGTAAAAGTTCTTCTAACGTTTTTCCTAGAGAAAAATCATTTAATTGTTGTACTTTTGAAGGTTCATGATTTATATTAGGAAAGCGATAGGCAAGCTCGGCACCCGTCAATTTAATCTCATCGTTGGATTCTAGAGCCTCTTTTAGATAGCTATTAAAAAGGTTAGGATATTTTTTGTTTTCTTCAACAATCTTATGATATAAAAACTTAATTTTATCTTTTACTGTTTTATTAGAAAAAGATTTATCTTCCATTTCAAGCCTTACTTGAACGCCCCACAATTTAATATAATATTTGAAGATATGATTTTT
>JAAYPH010000131.1 GCA_012519955.1 Candidatus Epulonipiscium sp. | reverse complement strand
TAATATTATTTTGGGATTATTATTTAAAAATGAAGCAAATGTATATTGTTTTGGATGATTTTTGATTTTAGTAGTGAAAAACAGAATTTAATATGATATTATGAAAAAAGCAAATACCTATCTATAAAGCCTGAAAACGGAAATCCTGAATGGGATTATCAAACAGAATGGTCAAAAGGTGATATTGTTGTGTTCAATGGCAAGGAATACATTTGTATAACAAGCCACTTTGCTCATAAGGGATGGGAGCCTGAAAAAAGAATGGATTTGTGGCTCAGAAATGTTATTCATGTTTCAGGTAAAGCAACTGCATGGGAAAAGGGTATCAAGTGGAACACAGGAGACCTTGCGGAATATAATGGCAAGATTTACGTATGCTGCTCTGCTCATGTGAGCCAAAATGGTTGGACACCTGAAAATATGACTAATCTGTGGAAAAAGAAATAAACCTTATTAGTTAAGGAAACCCGGAGCGATTAATTAATGCTCCGGGTTTTTTGTTACATAAACCAGTGGATTAACTATTATAATATTTAGTACCTTAACCCAATGGAGTACTATAAAAGTTAAACTTGTTTTCTGAAAATTAACATGATAAATTAAGGTCAAATCTACAAAAAGACTAGGAGGATAAATACTATGAAAAAAAATTATGTTCAATTATTGTTTTTATGCTGTTGTTTAGTTCGGTATGTTTAATCCCGGTGTATGCTGCTGATAATCTTGACAGAGAAATATTTGCTTATGATCTTTACAAAGAGAAAAATCCCGATGTACTAAATCATTTTGGTGATAATTATAATAAAATCATTGATCACTGGTTAAAGGCCGGAATTAAAGAAGGAAGACAAGGTTCCTACGTGTTTGATGCCAAGTTTTACTTAGATAGATATGATGATTTAAAGAAAGCATTTGGCAACGATTATAAAAAGGCTTATGAGCATTATAAAAAGCATGGGATTAAGGAAGGTAGAATTGCACATGTAAACGCGTTATATACAGGAAATGCTACAGAAGCACCTAAAACTACAACAATCATAGTGAAAAGTGAACTGATCAAATTTTCCAGCGACTTTACGTTTCTGAATTATCATGTTTCCAATACTTATAAAACTATCGTTACTGCAAAAGCTCCTGGTACTGTCCGAAAGAATGTTTTGGTTTTGTCTGTAGTGGAACCACGCAATGGAGAGTTGGCCAACATCTATGACTACATAGATGTTTACCCTGAAAAAAGACCTAATACACAAAAAATTACAATAATAACTTATCAAGCTTTAAGCGGAGGCGACCGTATTTATCAAATCACAGAAAACGTTTATGTTCCTGTTTAGACAAAGTGACCTTTTTTAATTTTATATTATGAACACTTTTTATAAAGTATTAAAAAATCGGGGTTTTTAATTAAATCCCCGATTTTTTTAAATAGATTATTCAAAACAAGGAACACTCTAAGAAATCAGATAAAAAGCATTAACGAAAAAATGAGTGTTTAAAGTATCAGGGAAGCAATCATTAAAGTGAGGAAAAGTGGATTTTGAAATTGACTATAAGACAAAGAGACTTATAATATTGCTACTATAGGTGTATTCCTGCCAGTTCTGGCTTCTTTCTTTAAGCAGGGCACTATTCTACTTATTATGTACTACAGTTCAGTTTATGTCTGTCGGTTGATTAACTATAAGATTGTAGATGAACCACTGATATGATAGAATTAGCTTGAACAGGATTAGCTATAATGTATATGGATACGCTACGAATTAACCCTACCAAAAACACAGCCAATGATATGTGGAAAGTATACCAAAAAATATGGTATACTTTTTTAGCGTGCTACAGAAAAAGTAGTCCGCCACTAAAATGAAGAAGTC
>JAAYPH010000130.1 GCA_012519955.1 Candidatus Epulonipiscium sp. | reverse complement strand
TGTGCGAGGTAAATCATTATCAACTCTCTTTCTTCAATTGTTAAGTGCATTAATTTCTCTTGTAAGTTTATAAAGGTAAGAACTATTATAACTATACAAGTGGAAACTTTCAAATTTTAATTTAGGCTTTTTATATTCTTACATTAATAAAAAATGGAAAAGATTACTCACTTATTTGTGCACAGAAAAGATACTAAGCATTATTTCCATAGACATGGAAAAAAGTATTTGTTCGGAACATTATGAGCATTTGCTGTAGTAAAGATGGTGTTATTATTTGTTTGGTTTTTTAGCACACTAGATTTTGGTATGAGTTATGCCCAAACAGAAGGACTGTTGAGCAAAGAAACTATAATATCAATGGGGTGTCCTACTGATGCTATTACCTGTGAACTGTCTAATAGGTCGATTACCACTATAGAAAGTGATGCCTTTGTAAATCATACACAGTTGCAGGTTTTAAATCTTTCGTTTAATCAACTAACGGGCCTAGACTGAGTAGAATTCCCTAGTTTGTTAGGAAATTTAAGTCTTATAAGTAACCAAATAGCAAGCCTAGACTGAGTAGAATTCCCTGATAGCTTGCAGGTTTTAAATCTTTCGTTTAATTCACTGACAAGTATATCTTGAGTAAAATTCCCTGATTCTTTGGTTTATGTAAAATTTTCCAATAACCAATTAACAAATCTAGATTGAATAGTGTTACCTAGTTCTGTATCGTATTTGGATTTTTCTTTTAACCAAATAACAGGTATATCTTGACTAGTACTTCCTAGTTCGTTAAAAGAGTTGTATCTTAATGAGAACCAACTAACAAGTTTGGATTGACTAGAATTTTCTGACCCTTTATCGATTTTATATCTTGCTGGAAATCAAATAACAAATATATCTTGAATAGAATTCCCTGACTCTTTATTGGTTTTAAATCTTGCTGAAAATCAACTAACAAGTTTAGATTGAGTGGAATTCCCTGATTCTTTGAGAGAATTATTTTTTTATGACAACCAAATAACAAGTCTATCTTGAGTTGTATTACCTAGTTCATTGGATGTTTTCTATTTTTTTAATAATCAACTAACAAGCATAGACTGAATAGAATTTCCTAGTTCTTTGAAAATTTTACTTATTCATAGGAACAAGCTAACTTCAGTACCAGAAAGTATTATGCAATTGGCAAACTTATCAGACAATTGATGATTAAATGTTGATTATAATTATATAGAATTTGATCAATTATCTCCAAGTCTTTTGGCTTTCATAGATCAAAAATCTGAGGGGAATTGGAGATCTACTCAACAAACTGAAGCAGGACAAGTAGCTGTTGGGTGATGTACAGATGTTAATGCGAACAACTATAATCCAGATGCGACTTATGATAACTGATCTTGTTTGTATGGAGAAGTAGGTTTACCAAGTAATATATGAGATTGGTCAATTGACGGAATGTTTTTGATGACTCAGATATTACCTGATGCAAAAATATATAGTGGAGGTTTATTACCATTTCTTATAGCATGAGAATATTCTGAAGCTAATGGAGTAGCATGAGGGGAAGTACATGTGTGAGTGCCTTTAAATTTTGAGTACCAAGCAATAGAGTTTGGTTCAAATCGAACTGGTTGAGATATAGTTTATGGAAAACCTGGAGATAGATGTTATGCTGATTTTATACAATGAACAGGAAAATATGTTGAATACATAGACACTTTATTAGAAGAAACAATTCTTCCACAAGTATTAGAGTGTGATAATTCTCCTGAGCTAAGTTGTCAATTAAATATTCCTGAATTATCTCCTGATCCAATACCCTTGTCTCATTCGGCAGAAATATATTCCACTACTGGTATGAAAGCTTGGGTGTGGGCGATAGTAGATGTCTTTAATTTATTATGAATTATGCTTGAGAACGATGGTTTTATAGGAATTTCAAATATGGCAGAACAGGCTTTATTGGATGGAGTACCACCTTCTACTATTATATCACAAGTATCTATATTTGTATCCAATAGTTATGATATAAATACTTATCCAGTATTCGAGATTATATTACCTTCGCTTGGTTGAAGTTTATGATTGGAAACGGTAGAAACTTGTGGAAATAAGGTATATAGTACAAATATTTCGAAAAAACCTGATTCATCTGCATCTAATGAACTTTATTTTTTTGGTAAGCATGGCTATGTACCAGAATGATTTGATATATATTTATTTGTAAGTTCTGAGGGAATAATAGATACTGATATATCTAATAATATGAGCACAATACATATAGATCTAGCAGAGTGAGAATGAATGAATTGTGCTAACAGATCAGAAACCGCTATTGTAGCTGATGGAAATATAGGAGAGATTTTTATCAATAGCTGATGATGTCAGAGTGAATTAGCTTGGTGTTCGGATGGGGATCTGTATTTAATATGAGACTGATTATTACCTATATGAGATCAAGAGTTTTATGCAAACAATATTTGTATGCATGGTCCGAGAGTAAGCTTAGTTTCAATAGTATGAGAAACATTGGAGTGAAGTGTTTTGACATGAGAATATATATATTCTTGAGAAATAAAAGAATGATTATCGGAATATCAATGGTATAGAAACAATATTCCTATTGATTGAGCGAAACAAATAACTTACATAGTAAGTGGAGAAGATTTATGAAAAACCTTATATTTTGAAGTAACTCCATTAGATGAGGATGGAAAAATAAGATGAAAAACAGTAATGAGTGCTGGGCTTTATATTCCAGATCCAAACAATCCTATTTGAGAAAATAGACCAAACATTTGAGGTTTTTCAAGTGCTGCTATACTAGTAGAACCAGAACAAGTCCAAAATTTAGCTATGAATTTGAATATCAATAACCAATCTAATGAATTAGTAAGAGCTTATGCTTATTCATATTTAAAATGAATTACCACAATGCCAACAATGGCGGAAGCTGATATGCACGGTCCATTGAGCAGAATAGCTTTAGCTAAGATGATATCCAAGTATGTGTTAAGTGAAGGTTTGCAAGAGATAGATACAAATAAAAAATGTGATTTCCCAGATGTGCCTGATGACTTAAATAAGGATTATGATGATGGAGTGACAAAGGCATGTCAACTAGGACTTATGGGAGTTTGAATTGAAGAATTTAATCCAGAAGGAATAGTAGTTAGGGCGGAATTTGGTACAGTATTGTCCAGAGCTTTATGGTGAGATAAGTATAATAGTGATGGAGTATATTATGAAAAGCACTTGGAAGCATTAAAGAAAGAGTGAATAATGACAAAAATAGATAAGCCGTTTGATACAGAACAAAGATGATGGACGATGTTGACTTTTTTGAGAGCGTGAAAAATGTTGTTGAAAAATAAAAGTCATTAATCTAAAAGAAATAGGGGCGAATTTTCGTTCGCGACGGAGTGATAAATTGTTCGCATCGCTTAAGCGGTGTGAACTTTGCTCACGATAAAATGATAAAGTGATGAAACCCCGCTTAGCGGGGTGAATGATAAAATGATGAAATGTTTAAATGATAAAATAAATAT
>JAAYPH010000129.1 GCA_012519955.1 Candidatus Epulonipiscium sp. | reverse complement strand
ATTCCTTATTCCCCACAAAAAAACACCTTCTGGCAGAAAATTGACAGAAAGTGCTTTATATAATTATATTCAAGTGTAGCCCTTCTAAATTTTAACAATATATGTCTGAAAACTCAATATGCATCATCTCAACATATTTATCCACTTCTTCATCTTTTAAGATAACAGGATAATCATCTTCTGGAAGAACTTTAACAGGAAGTTTAATAATAAATTCACTGCCTTTTTTATATTCACTACGGACAGTTATGCTTCCTCCATGCAATTCTACCAGGGATTGTACCAGTGACAAACCTAAGCCGCTGCCCTGCCTGTTTCTTGATTTCATTTTATCCACTTGCCCAAACCTATCAAATATGATTTTCTGATACTCTTTTGGAATTCCGATGCCTGTATCTTTTACAATAATCGTAATGTAGTCTTCTCCATCTTCTATCTTAACCGTTATTTCCCCGCCTCTGTCGGTAAATTTGATTGCATTGGAAAGAAGATTCAGGATAATTCTTTCTATCATATTCACATCGACAGACATAATCTTTTCTTCAACATCCGTATCAAAAAGTAGGGAAATGCCTTTGCTGTCCATGTATTCTGCAGTGGATAAGACAATGTCTTCTATGACATTAACAATATTATAATTCTTAAGATTTAATTTAAAATAACCCGAATCCATCTTGGTTACATCGATGAGGTTATTGATAAGCCGCAGCATACGATAGCAATTCTGCCTTAAAATCCGCATATATCGTTTCATTTTTTCGTTTTCTAATAAAGCATCTTTAAAATGTGTTTCCAAAAGCTGAACTGTACTGAAAATCAAGTTGACAGGCGTTTTGAGTTCATGGGACAAGTTGGAAAAGAAATCTCTTTGGAGTTTTTGATAAGCTGTTGTTTCTTCGATCTGGCATTTAAAAAATTCTACTTGTTTGGTTGATGTAATATCTTTTATCGTGATTAATACCGCCGGTTCACTTTCATAGGTATAAGGTGTAATATTAACCACTACATCAAGAAAATTTCCATCGTTTCGCATGAGTTTTTCTTCAAACACTATGTCGGTATTTTGCGTTTTCACCTGTTCTATAACTTTACGGAAAGATTCTCTTTTTTCTACATCAAAGTAATCCCAGATCGGTGTTTTCAGTACCCGTTCTTTGGATGCTTCTCCTGCTAAATGAATAAAAGCGTTATTGGCTATCTGTATTTTTTCATTAAAGTGAATAATAACTCCCGTAGGAATTGTATCAAATAAAATTCGGTATAACTTTTCGCTTTTTTGCAGATTTCTATGCGGAGCTTTTAAATCAAACTCTATAAATGCCTTATAAAGAAAATAAAACGAAACGAGTTTAAAATAATGGGCAAACACACTGAACACATCACCCATATCAATACAAAAACTTATTAACAGTTCAGAAACAATAGTGAAACATATAGATACTACAAAGAAATAAAATATTCTATCGGAAAAATATTTCTTTTTTCTAAGAATAACAATAAGTGAAATAATTAACACAATCGATATAATATACTCACTGATCACTGCAAAAGCAGTAGGCCTTACACCTTCTGCACAACACTCAGGGAAAATATCCCATATAAAGGTAGAAAACAATAAGAAAGCAGACACTGCATAATAAATCCATAACACTTTCTTTAATTGTATCTGTTTTTTGAACAAAAGAATGGCCGCAAAAATAGATATCCCTTCTATATATCTTGCAATAACCCACATCTGCACAGGTAAATTCGTACTGCAATGTCCTGCTAATACCGACATTCCTTTATAAGAAAGCATATGAATTGCGTCAAAAATTGAAACAACTCCATAAGCTATTCCTAAAATAAGAAGCCCTGCCTGAGTTTCAAAAGGATAGGTATTAACAGCCATAATGGCAATAACAGCGCCAATCGTAATGCATATTAACTCAACAATGCTGTGAAAGAACAAGTAATTCTGAATGCTCATGTAATAAAGGCCGCCTAAAATGAGGGTAAATACAATAACTGTACTGTAAACGTTACTGCTAAAATTAAATCGGCTGTAAGGTTCATAAACTGGTTCTTTCATTAACACATTGCTTCTCATAATCACACCCTGCAACATTATAAGATTTTGTTAAATTATTAACACCATCTTAAGTATTTTTTTACATAATATACTTAATTATTATGATAATTGTTTCTATAATTATTGTCAATTATTATCATATAATAAATCTGCGATTTAGAAAATCCCACAGCTAATATATTTTTGTGGATAGAGAGACCTTGACAAAAAAGTTGTCTTATACTAGGACTTTTTTGCTATTTTTGTATTTAAAACATTTCTCAACCGTGCAAAATGTTATAATATAGAGAAAAATCCTTAATACTATAAACTGATATGGGAGTTGATATCGTGCCACATGAAAAAGGCGAAAAAAAAGGACTTACTTGGCTTAAAAATATTCGCTCTAGCCAAGTTCAAACGGAACCCACCACAGTGGAACCTCAATCCTCAGTTGAATTGTCTGAAGAAATCGAGCAAACAGAACCACAAAACAACACTGAATTATTCTCAAAAGATACTCAGGATAAAATCGTATTAGATTTAATTGTTTCTCTTGAAAATCTGCTAAAAGACCGTCAATTAATGCTTTATAAAAATAAAGCTTTGGAAGAACAACTACATAATGCAAATGAATCCATCAACCGTTTAAAGCAAGATCAGTTAAAGAAAGAACAGCTTTTACAGGAAAAGAATAAAGAGATTCGTTCATTGGAAGACATCCTTACAAGCAAACAAATGAGCTATGAACAACTTCTTGAAGATTATAAAGAATATCAAAGTATGACAAAAATTAATGATCTAGAAGAAAAAATTAGAAATTTAGAAATCGAAAAGCAGCAATTAGAACAGCAATATCAGAAGATTATTCAGGAGAAAACAGAGTTATTACAAACCATTAATGACTTTACTGAAAGAATGTCTTTCTCCTTCTTAACAAAAAATACTGCTTCTAATTCATCCGCTCAAGAATAAATATTATTAAAAAGTATGGATACCTATTACAAGGGGGACAATCATGTCAGTCTATCACGGAAAATTACTTGAGCTAGTAGCAGTAAAAAAGAAGGATGAAAAATATTTTCTACATATTAGAATATCCTTTGAACAGGATATAGAGGTATATTTGGAGATTGATGAATATACATTTATAAATTTGATAAATATTACAAATTTTGGGGGAAGGTATAAATACAGAATCTCTTTTAACACCATATGGAATGAGACTAAAAAACAGCATATAGGCGTATTAATACAAACTTACAGGGAACAAAGTGAACAAATATGCTTTCCTTGTTCGGAAGAGTATATCAATAAACTAAATGCTATTAAGAATCTCCAACATATTCATGATCTAGAGCAACTAGACTTTATCTTTACTCATCCTTTTTCATCGAATAAGAAAGATTTTAAGGATATAGAACAAAAAAATATAACCCACGCTGCTCCGATCAGGAAATATTGTCTTTCATATACAAGAACAACCGTTACGTTTTTTAGCATTCTTTTTATCACCCTATTTAGCTGCTCTAGTCAAGGATATTTAATAGGTAAAATTAAACCTGACAGAAAATTATACACTCAAGCCACATTTATAGAAACAGATATAGAGCCGTCTTACAACGAGGATTCTGTTATAAAAGAGGAAATTATCATCGAGGATACTGCACAAGATAATGTTGTAAAGGATAGAACTGTGAAGGATGATGATATTGTGAAAAATAATATTATAAAAGACAGTATTGTGAAGCATGATATTGTAAAAGATGATGATATAGCAAAAGATGGTATCTCTAAGGATGATATGATAAAAGATCACCTTGTGGAAGACGATATGGCAAAGGATAATATTGTAAAGGACGAATTTGCAACAGACGATAGGCTTGCGGAAAATATTATCCCGGACCAATTCATGCTCCCTTTTGTAGAACTTGACAACCCTGTATCTTATAATATTCCAGAAGGATATGTCGCCCTTACCTTTGATGACGGTCCTTCAAAATATTCCAAAGAAATCGTGGATATCTTAAAGGAATACGGTATTGGGGGCACATTTTTCTTTATTGGGCTTAATGTTAAAAAGTATCCTGAACATGTCAAGTACATTCACTCCAATGGATATTCCATCGGTACTCATTCGATGAATCATAGTAATCTTCCTACTCTTTCGAACGAAAAGCAAGAAAAGGAACTTATACAATCTAGTCAGCTGATAGAAAGTTTAACAGGCGAGAAATTATCTCTTTTTAGACCGCCTTATGGGGCTATGAATCAAAATGTCAAAGATCTAGCAAACCAGTATGGATATAAAATCATCCTTTGGAATAATGACCCGGAAGATTGGCGCAACAAAGATGCAGATGCCATTGTAAATCATATTAAAAATACGGATATATCGGGTTCTATCATCCTTCTTCACGAATCTCAAGCGGTTATTGATGCTTTGCCAAGAATCATAAACTATCTTAAGGAACAAAACTTAGAAATTGTAAGTTTGAAATAAAAAATTATACGTCTTGCAATTATAGTCATTATACTTTATAATAAAAACTAACGACTTACTGCAAGGTTAGTCCTTTCAGAAGTTGTCTTTTTTTTAACAAATCTATGTACTGATACAAGAGGGTTCGTCCCGATTGTGAAGGCATTAGCATAATAAATATTCAGCCGAATTCATGTATTGAATTGGGTTTGTTTACTATTATCCTTGTGCCTTTGGTACAAGGATATTTTTGTTTTGTAGGAAATCCGAAGGAATTTCCTATGAAATGAGATAAATGATTGAGGTGAATGGTATGGAAACAAGAATAGCTGTTGTAGGTATTATTGTTGAAAATCCGGATTCTGTTGAAAAATTAAACAGCATTTTGCATGACTACGGAAAATACATCATTGGACGCATGGGTATCCCCTACCACAAACGCAATATTTCTATTATCAGCATCGTGATGGATGCACCTAATGATGTAATCAGTGCATTATCAGGAAAACTTGGTATGCTCCCTCATGTAAGTACTAAAACCGTTTATTCTAAACTCTCATTCGACGGTCAATGAAAGGAAGGAACGAATGCAAAGCCTTATCGACAAACTACATAAAGAAAAGACTCTACAAAAAGATGAATTAATAACGCTGCTTACCTCTGTTACAGAGAAAGACAAAAAGTACTTGTTTTCCAGGGCAAGAGCTTTGGCTGATGAATTTTTCGGCAATCGCATATATGTTAGAGGATTAATCGAATTTACAAATTATTGCAAGAACGACTGCTATTACTGCGGAATTCGAAAAAGCAATTTAAAAGCCGACAGATACCGTCTTAATAAAGAGGAGATTTTATCCTGCTGCGAACAAGGCTATGGACTAGGTTTTCGTACCTTTGTTCTGCAAGGCGGAGAGGACTTATGGT
The DNA here is from genome assembly GCA_012519955.1 of Candidatus Epulonipiscium sp. Classification (GTDB taxonomy): domain Bacteria; phylum Bacillota; class Clostridia; order Lachnospirales; family Defluviitaleaceae; genus Defluviitalea; species Defluviitalea saccharophila. The sequence continues at coordinate 1,013 of JAAYPH010000129.1, read as the reverse complement.
ATTCCCATGAAGAAATGATTGATATTGTTTCAACCATAAGAAATACTTACCCAGACTGCGCCATTACCCTTTCTCTGGGCGAAAAAACTTATAAAGAGTATCTGGAACTATTTAAAGCAGGTGCAAACCGTTATCTGCTCCGTCACGAAACAACAAACGCAGACCATTATTCAAAGCTTCATCCTCCAAGTTTAAGTTCTGAAAACAGAAAGAGATGCTTATACGACTTAAAGGAAATAGGCTATCAGGTAGGTACAGGATTTATGGTGGGCTCTCCCTATCAGACCATAGAAAATCTGGTGGAAGATTTGTTGTTTATCAAAAGTTTTGGGCCTCAAATGATTGGCATCGGTCCTTTTATTTCCCATAAAGATACGCCTTTTGCTGCTTTTCCATCGGGACAGCTGGATTTAACCCTTGTACTGATTGCTATTCTTCGTTTAATGAATCCAAATGCTTTGATTCCAGCTACTACTGCCCTTGGAACCATAGATCCCAATGGCCGCGAAAAAGGAATCCTTGCCGGTGCCAATGTCGTAATGCCCAATCTTTCTCCCGTTGGTGTAAGAAAGAAATATTCTTTATATGACAATAAAATCTGTACCGGAGAAGAAGCTGCTGAATGCCGTATGTGTCTGCAAAATCGCATGAAGAAAATAGGATATGAACTCGTCGTAGACAGAGGAGATTTCCATCCCATAAAGTAACCGAAAGGAGAATGTTATGAGTCTAAACAATACCCCCCGCTCTAATCGTCTGCATATTGGAATTTATGGAAAGCGAAATAGCGGCAAGTCCTCATTAGTAAATGCCATAACCGGCACTGAAACAGCATTGGTCTCTGACTATGCAGGAACGACCACTGACCCCGTATATAAAGCTATGGAAATATACGGCATAGGCCCCTGTGTTTTTATTGATACTGCCGGTTTTGACGACGAAGGAGAAATTGGAGAACTAAGAGTCAAAAAGACTAAGGAATCCCTAAATAAAACTGATGTTGCGTTAGTTGT
>JAAYPH010000128.1 GCA_012519955.1 Candidatus Epulonipiscium sp. | reverse complement strand
TTGTATCATATCCAACTGTTGAAAATCTGTTTTCTCTGTGTGAAGTGATTTATTCACTTTCGCAGTAATTCCAAAATTTTCAGTTTGCTTTTCTGTAAACCAAAGTTCCATTCTTTTGCTCCCTTCACAATCTTTTATAAGTTTTTTAAGTAGTCAATTTCTTTTTGAGTCAGGCTTCTAAATTTCCCTACAGGAAGATCTCCTAATAAAATCTCTCCGATGGCAATCCTTTTTAAATTTATGACAGGATGCCCAATTGCCTCGCACATCTTTCTAACCTGCCTGTTTCTGCCTTCATGAATGGTAATTTGAAGTGTGGCACTATTTGAAGATGTACGAATCATCTTAACCTTTGCAGGAGCTGTTTTATAATCATCTATTACAACTCCTCGTCTTAGCTTATTTAATGACGCTTCACCAGGAACCCCCTTAACGGTTGCAAGGTATACTTTATCTATATGGTGCTTCGGATGGGTAATTTTATATGTTAATTCTCCATCATTTGTAAGCAATAGAAGACCTGATGTGTTATAGTCCAGTCTGCCAACTGGATATACTCTCTCCTTCACAGAGTGGAGTAAGTCAATTACTGTTGGTCTATTAAACTGGTCATTTACAGTTGTAACATAATTTTCAGGTTTGTTCAACAGAAGATATACCTTCTTTTCTTTAATCTCAACTTTCTTTTCATTATATAGAATAACATCCTTATCAGGATTAATCTTAGTTCCTAAATTTGTAACAACCTGACCATTTACTTTTACCTTGCCTTGTAGTATATATTCTTCTGCTTTTCTTCTTGATGCAATTCCGGTATCCGCCAAAAACTTTTGAAGTCTAACCTCCACTGGCTTTTCCTTTTCTACATTCATACGTCCATTCCCCTCAAAGAAAAAATAATAGGCTAAAGGTTATTCCTTTTCACCTATTATTATACCGTACTTAGTCAATTTTAACCAATTATTTAATACTTTCTTTAAAGATGTAGGAAAATCATGTCTTTCAATATTTCTGTCAGCAACCAGAGGCACAGTTCCTATGAGCTCATTCCCTATGCTCACCTGTACCGTTCCTAATTTTTGTCCCTTAGTTATGGGAGCCTCAACAGATTGTGGGGCATCGATTTTAATTTGTACTTTAGACCTTTCTTCTTCATTTAGCGTGGTAAAAATATCTTTGCCTGAATACAATGATACACTGGTCTCTTTAGCTCGTTCTACCGGTATGGTTTTGAGGAGTTTATTTTTCTCTAAGAGACAAACCTTTTTGTAATACTTAAAACCATAATTCATGAGTCTCTTTGTATCAACCCATTTTTGTTCTTTTCCCCTGGCGCCCCATCCGCTGGCCAGTACTACAGAAATAAGCTGCATTCCGTTTTGTTTTGCTGCTCCAACAAAACAATATCCTGCCTTTCCTGTATAACCAGTCTTTACACCATTTGCTCCTGGATATTCATTTAAAAATCTATTGGTATTGCTTAAATAATAAGAGCGATAATTGCCCTCTTGAGGGATGGTGATCTGTTTTGTATTGATGATTTCAACAAATTTAGGATTTTTCATTGCATAACGGGTAATTAAAGCCAAATCATAGGCTGTAGATTGATGACCATTTGCATCAAGTCCATTGGGCGTTTTAAATACAGTATTTTTTGCCCCAAGCTCTCTTGCTTTTTGGGTCATTTTTTCACAAAAGGCTTCTACAGAACCACTTATATGTTCAGCAATTGCAACTGCTGCATCATTAGAAGATTTCATCATAAGAGCATATAGTAAATCTTCTAGCCTCTGTTTTTCTCCTGCTTTTAATCTAAGTTTTACCTCTGGAGCTCGGGCAGCCCTTTTACTTACTGTAACCACATCGTCAAGCATTCCACTTTCTAAAGCAAGGATACAAGTCATTATTTTGGTTGTACTTGCCATCGCCTTTGGTTCATGAGCATTTTTTTCCCAAAGTATTCGTCCTGTGTCCGCTTCAATTAAAATTGCAGCTTGTGCTTCTACTTTAGGCTCATTGCTTTTTGCTCCGTAAACTGGAATTGAAAATGAAAAAAATAAGATAATCGATAGAGTAAAGCTTAGAATTTTTTTATACATACCCGACTCCTTTTCTAAAACCTTTACTTTCATCATATAAGAATACAACTTGTTTTATGCAGAAGTTTTATCATTTAGGTTCATAAACCTCCAATACTTTCGTGATGTTCTTATCACTGTCTTCTTTGTTTTCATCTCTAGAAATTCTCTTATGCTTTCCCCCTGAATTAACGTAATTGCCTAGTTTGCCAATGAGCTCCGGCACTTCTTCCATTACCTTGGACATTGTTCCAAAATGATAATTTACATGCCTGATTTGCACTTTACCTTCTTCAATCACCATAAAGGCTACCGGCTGAATGCTGACTCCTGCACCACTTCCTCCTCCAAAGGGATATCTGCTGGATTGATTGTTTTCTTCGCCCTCTGATTCCTTCTCCTGAATACCACTTCCATATTCGGCTCCTCCTGCAGCAAAACCGAAGGTAGCCTTTGTAATGGGCATAATCACTGTACCCTCGGTAGTTTCTATCGGATCACCTACAACCGTGCTCACTTCCACCATTTCTTTTATACTTC
>JAAYPH010000127.1 GCA_012519955.1 Candidatus Epulonipiscium sp. | reverse complement strand
TGGACATTTTATTGGTACAATTTTTTGCATGAGGACTTCATCCTTTCTGGGAGGTATTTGTTTTTGTGCAAAAACATTGTACCACAGAGGATTGAAGTCCTCAATTTTCATTTAAGTTTACAGAGCGATTTTAAAGAAAAGGAGTGACGATTATGAAACATAATAAATTTATTTGGCTTTTAATTGTACTTTCTATAATTGGAACCGTAATCATTTTTCCTTCTTTACCAGAACAAATACCTACCCATTGGGGAATTAACGGTGAAATAGATGATTACAGCTCTAAATATATGATTTTCATGACAGCGGCTCTTCCTGCAGGGATTTATTTATTAATGCTTTATTCTCCTAAATTGGATCCAAAAAAAGAAAATTATAAAAAACATAGCAAAGCCTATTCCATAATGTCCATTAGCACCGTGTTGACTCTTATTGCTATACACTGGCTTACCGTACTGGCAACCTTCAATGTCATAAAAAGCATGGATATGTTTATTAAATTAATCATTGGAATTCTTTTTGTAGTCATGGGCAATTATATGTCACAACTACGTTCTAATTATCTTACAGGAATTAAACTCCCCTGGACCCTTGCCAGTGAAACAGTATGGAAAAAAACTCATAGAATAGGCGGTAGGGGCTTTATGTTAGTAGGTATGGTTTTAATATGTACTTCATTTATTAAAGGCGCTTTTAGCTTTATACTGTTTATGGTATCTCTGGCAGTGTTCATGTTATTTATATCTATCTATGCTTACCTTGAATACCAAAAAGAATTAAAATCAAAATAAAATTTTTAAAGCCTAAGAGATCACTCTTAGGCTTTTCATTACATCTTCCGGATTTCCTATGCAATATAAAAATTTTAAAATGCAAAATTTCCGTTTTTAAATATAGGAATTTCTTTTCCGTCAAAGGGAGTTCCCATTATTTCTAAATCCTTTGTTCCGATCATAAAGTCTTCATGTACAAGAGAGTCATTTGCACCTTCTTTTTCTAATTCTTCAGTGGACATTTTTTCTCCGCCTTTAATGCAAGGAGAATATGCCTTACCAATAGCTAAATGGCAGGATGCATTTTCATCAAATAAGGTATTATAAAATAAAGTCTTAAGATTAGAAATCGGAGAATCATAAGGAACCAGTGCAACTTCTCCTAAGTAATGAGATCCTTCATCGGTCTCAATAAGATGCCTTAAGTTTTCGTATCCTTTCTCCGCAGTAAAATCAATAATTCTTCCATCTTTCAAAGTAAGAGAAAAGTTTTCAATTAAACTTCCGTTATAATTTAAAGGCATGGAACTTACGACTTTTCCGTTAACCCCTGTTTTCTTAGGAAGGGTAAATACTTCTTCCGTTGGCATATTGGCTATAAAAGCAAGGCCTTCTTGGGTAAAATCCGCTCCTCCCATCCAAATATGGTTTTCGGGAAGCTCAATCTTAAGATCGGTGCCCAATGCATTTTTATAATGGAGGTACTGGAACCTATGAGAATTTAAAATCTCCATTCTCTTTTTCAAATTATTTTTATGTTCTTCCCATGCAGCCACAGGATCTTCCCTGTCTACACGAACTGTTTTTAATATTGCTTCCCATAACTTATTTACTGCTTCTTCTTCAGATAAGTCCGGAAATACCTTCTTTGCCCATGAGACGGTTGGAATAGAAGCAATACACCAGGCATTTTGATTGGTCATAGTTCTTTCTCTGTATTCTTTCAAAGCGATATTAGTTACCTTATGATATTTTGCAACCCTTTCGGCATTAACGTCTTTTAGGAGTTCAGGGTCTGCAGCATAAATATTTAAGAAGGCAGCCCCAGCTCTTGCGTATGAAATATAAAATTCCTTCTGCCAGTTGGGGTATTCTTCAAACACCTCGTCCGGTGCATGGAGGTACTTAATTTTTGTAGATAATTCATCTTTCCACAGTATTTGTACGTCTTTTGCCCCTTCTTTAAAAGCAATTTCGGAAATAATTCTTGCAAAAGGTGCAGCTTCAATGGGACTTAAAATAACCAGGATCTGTCCTTTTTGAATATTGACTCCTATTTTCACAAGCAGTTTTGCATATTTTTCTAATATCTTTGTATCCATTATGTATCTCCTCCATTAAAAAGTTAGTTCAGTATCATTATACACAAAAATCTATTTCCAATATTATAAGCAATATTTCCTTACTTAATGCACCTTAGAAAGGATATAATTATTGATTGCCAAATTCCTTTCTTAAGAAAATACTCCTCCTAATATAAAGCTTCCAAGTGAACTAGGAATATTAGATATTTTACGCAAAGAATTTTTGAATGTCAAATAATTGAACCTCAAAATTACTGTAATATAATATTCAACCTGTACATTTGAAAGGATTATGATATAATGAGGAGTGGAAAATTTAATGTTTAGGAGGATTAAGATTTATGGATTTTTTAGTGTCTGGAATTTTAGCAATTACACCTCAGCAGATAGTTATGTATGGAATTGGTATGCTACTTATATACTTAGCTATCTATAAGGACTTCGAACCAGCATTATTACTTCCTATGGGTTTTGGTGCAATTTTAGTTAATCTTCCTGCATCAGGAGTTTTAAATCAAACCCTTGCAGGTATTGGAGAAACTCACGGAATCATACAATGGTTATTTGAAGTAGGTATTGAAGCTTCTGAGGCACTGCCTATTTTACTCTTTATCGGCATTGGTGCAATGATTGATTTTGGTCCATTGCTTTCTAATCCCAAAATGTTTTTATTTGGTGCAGCCGCACAATTCGGTATCTTTTTTGCATTATCTATGGCGACATTACTGGGATTCGATTTGAAAGACGCAGCTTCCATCGGAATAATCGGTGCTGCCGATGGTCCTACATCAATACTTGTATCACAAGTTCTAGGCTCAGCTTACATAGGACCTATTGCCGTAGCTGCATATTCTTATATGGCATTGGTACCAATCGTTCAGCCAATGGCAATTAAGCTTGTAACAACAAAAAAAGAAAGACGGATTAGAATGCCCTATAATCCAAGTTCTATTTCTAAACAAACCAGGATCCTGTTCCCCATAATTGTAACTTTTATTGCTGGTCTTGTGGCACCAACATCCGTAGCCTTAGTCGGCTTCTTAATGTTTGGTAATCTTATTAGAGAATGCGGCGTTTTAAACAGTTTATCTGATACAGCACAAAACACATTGGCTAATCTTATAACCTTATTATTAGGAATCACTATTTCCTTTAGTATGACTGCAGAAGCCTTTGTAAAATTAGATACTTTATTCATTATGTGTCTTGGACTGGTAGCCTTTGTATTTGATTCAATCGGCGGCGTATTATTCGCAAAGCTTCTCAATCTTTTCTTGAAAGAAAAGGTCAATCCAATGGTTGGGGCTGCAGGTATTTCAGCATTTCCTATGTCCGCTCGGGTTATTCAAAAAATGGGCCTTAAAGAAGACCCCACAAATCATCTTCTAATGCATGCTGTTGGTGCAAATGTAGCCGGACAAATTGGCTCAGTAGTGGCGGGAGGTATTATTCTAAATCTCCTCACTAAAATGCTTTAAGGACTAGGAATATAATAGAAAGGGGTATACTATGTTCGATAATTTTTTGCTATCGCTTCAAATAATGTGGAAAGGTATGGCTGGAATATTTGTTATAATTTTATTAATTACATTAATCGTTATGCTGCTTACAAAAATTCCATCTCAAGAAAAAGATAATAATTAAATTTCAACAAGTAAGCTATTGGAATTTCCAATAGCTTTTTTTCATACTAAAAAATTAAAATTTGTATATTATATCTCTATAACTATTATCAGAATCATTAAAGGAGCTTATAAAAATGAAAGAGCTTATGGAGTTATTTTTAACTTTTTGCAGAATAGGCGGATTTACTTTTGGCGGAGGCTACGCTATGCTTCCTATTATTCAAAAAGAAGTAGTCGAAGAAAAAAAATGGGCTACCAACGATGAAGTAATGGATTATTATGCTATTGGTCAGTGCACTCCCGGAGTTATTGCAGTGAATACCGCTACATTTATCGGTTACAAAAAAAGAGGAATCCTTGGTGCAATTTTCGCTACCTTAGGAGTAGTATTTCCCTCGTTAGTAATCATCTCTACCATTGCAATGTTTTTTGAACATTTTCAGGACTATCCCATTGTACAAAATGCTTTAGGCGGAATAAGGGTAGCTGTAGTTGCCCTAATTACAAGTACCATCATTAAAATGTGGAAACAATCTATTAAGAATTGGATTGGAATAGCTTTATTTTCATCTTCATTTATCTTAATTGCATTAACAAATATATCGCCGGCTATAGTTATTATCGTTGGTGGAGTTTTGGGTGCCTTTATAAATCTTAATAAAAAGGTGGATGCACAATGATTTACTTTTTATTGTTTGTAGAATTTTTTAAAATTGGTTTGTTTGCGATCGGTGGGGGACTTGCTACTCTGCCATTTCTTCAAGAACTAGCAGAGAAATACCACTGGATCTCCTCCTATGATTTAATTAATATGATTGCCATTTCAGAATCTACTCCCGGTCCTATTGGAATAAATACAGCCACTTTTGTAGGTTATAAGGTTGCAGGTGTTGCAGGATCTATTATCACAACCTTAGGGATTGTAACTCCGTCTATTATTATTATTATACTGATTGCCCATTACTATATGAAATTCAGTGAAGAGCCTATTGTGCGAGCAAGTCTTAATGGAATCCGTCCTGCGGTTATCGGGCTTATTGCTGCAGCAGGTTTTGAAGTAGCGAAAATTGCCTTACTCCATATCAATCAGTTTGTTGAATCAGGGTTAATATTTGAATTATTGAATTATAAGGCTATCATATTATTCGCGATATTATTATATCTTATAGTCAAATACAAAAAACACCCTATACTTTATATCCTTGCTTCCGGGGTAATAGGAATTATTTTAAAATACTAACCTGAGAAAAGTAAAAAGACGCTAGACATTCCTTTAATTAAAGGCAATCTATCGTCTTTTTTGTAAATATCTCTGTTTATTTTATTGAAAATTTATAAATAGTAGTATGTCTGTATTCTTCTCCTGCTCTAAGAATAGCAGATGGGAAATGTTTATGCTTTAAAGAATTTGGGAAATATTGAGTTTCAAGGCATAATCCACTCCACTTTCCATAAACGATTCCGCCTTTTCCCCTATCGCAACCTTCAAAGGAATTTCCAGAATAAAACTGAACTCCAGGCTTAGTTGTATAAAATTCCATCAATCTTCCGCTGTTGGGCTCAAATAATTCTCCACCTTTTTCCAGGCTTGCTCCGCTGACATTTAACACCCAATTATGGTCATAGCCGTTTCCGCACTTAATTTGCTCGTCATCTGAAAATAGACCCTCTTTAATGGATGTTAAAGTCGTAAAGTCCATAGGCGTTCCCTTGACATCCCTGATTTCTCCTGTAGGAATACACTCCTCATTAATCACTGTAAATTGATCCGCATGAATCATTAATTGATGTTCTAAGATATCTCCTGAGTCATGTCCAGCAAGATTAAAATACGTATGGTTTGTAAGATTCACTACTGTATCCTTATCAGAAACTCCATAGTAATCAATTCTTAATTCATTGTGATCATTTAATGAGTATAAAACCTTGACTTCAAGATTGCCGGGATAATTTTCTTCTCCGTCTTTGCTTAAATAAGTAAGCTGTAACGCTTCTCCTTCTTCAGTCTTAACAATCTCTGGAGTCCATACCACTTTATCAAAGCCTTTCATTCCACCATGAAGATGATTATTGCCATCATTCTTAGCCAAGTGATATGTCTGGCCATTCAGTTCAAACTCAGCATTTTCTATTCGATTGGCATGACGTCCAATGATTGCTCCGAAAAAAGGACCGGGTTTTTGATAACTGTCCAGATTGTCGAATCCAAGAGCTATATCATCAATTTTCCCGTTTCTATCAGGCACAAAAATAGAAACAACAATCCCACCAAAATTCGTAATTTCAGTACTCACTCCTTGCGCATTTTCCAGTTTAAAGAGGAATACTTCAGTACCATCTTCTGTCTTTCCAAAACTTCTTTTTGTAATCCCCATGTTTTCTCCCCTCCAATATTTTTGATAATTTATATAAATTTATTATTTAAAATGAAATCCTCTTCGACTTTTTCTTTTTCTAATTGCATTAGAAATAGTGAATAAAATAAGAACACCGCCTATTCCCCCGCACCAATAAGGAATGGCATTAATTGAAAACATCACATCCCATATGGTACGCTTTTCAATACCATATTTCGCAATCAGCTCAATTTTCGATAATACCTCTCCATCCAGGGTAAATGTCACTTCCCCTACATTCTGTCCTTCTGTAATAGGTGCAACTAGAGGCTCCTGTGCCCAGGAGATTGTTTTTTGGATACGAGAAATATCATTTTTATGAAATAATCCTGTATAATCTTCTTTAATCAAAACTTCCAATTCAGAAGGACCTTTAGGAGAATGTTTATCCACATATACTTTATCGATTATATCTCCTTTTTTAGCAACCTGATGAAATTGAAAATTTTCAAAGCCATAATCAAATAAGGTCTTTGCATCGTTCCAGCGGGCATCCACTGGTGAGTTTAATAATACTGCAATCAAATTCAAGTTGTCTTTTGTGGCTGAGGCAACCAGACATTCCCCTGCTTCATCGGTAAATCCTGTCTTAACTCCAGTAGCATAAGGATAATACGTATTACTGTTTCTTGAGTCCAAAAGCAAATTCCTGTTTCTGAAAGATAATTTTTGTTGATTTGGGCTGGATTCACTGCCTATATTTGCAGAAGGCTGTTTTACAATTTCTCTAAATACAGGATTTTTTAAAGCCTCCCTTGTAATTAAGGCTAAATCATACGCCGTTGTATAATGATTTTCATTATGATATCCATGAGGATTTACAAAATT
>JAAYPH010000126.1 GCA_012519955.1 Candidatus Epulonipiscium sp. | reverse complement strand
GTTTCAATTCTACAATAGTCCGATTAAATCAGCAGTAAAATCAACATTTTTTATCTGTTGTTTCTGCTTTATGATATTAATTTTATCAATTATCCCTCACAAATGCAATAAAAAGTCGTCGACCCCCTAGTCTTTTTGCATCACCGGGGGTCGACGACTTTTGAATCTAAAAAACTTATAACATTATAAATCAAATGATGTAGGAAATGTAAAGTATTAAAACAAAAAAGATATCTCATAAAACGAGATATCTTTTTATATTAGTGCGATTGGGGGGACTCGAACCCCCAAGGTCTAGGACCACTAGATCCTTAGTCTAGCGCGTATGCCAATTCCGCCACAATCGCAAAGTACGCCATCGGGGGCTCGAACCCCGGACACCCTGATTAAGAGTCAGGTGCTCTACCAACTGAGCTAATAGCGCAAACGATTAAATTTACCAAGCGAAGAACATTATAGCATGTATAATTACATTTTGCAATACCTAATTTATAAAAAAATGTTCCATTGACCAAAAAATTATCCTATGATACTGTATTTATAATACCAACAGATGAGGAAGTGGTCAACTTGAAAAAAATGCCTTGGGATGCAAACTATTTTAAAATAGGATTATACGCTTTTCTAGTCTTATCAATGACTGTTTTATTTGAAAAGGTCATCGGTAATATTGACATCATCGCTCAGTATGTATCTTATTTTTTAGGAAAGGCCTATCGCATTTTAACTCCCTTTATCTACGGTTTTTTTATAGCATATATTTTAAATCCAGCCATCAATAAAGTAGAATTATGGCTTCAAACATTAGATAAGCGTAAAGGACGTTCCAGGCTTAGACGTATTTTATCCATTTTAATTGTTTATATAAGTGTATTTGGTTTTTTAAGCCTTGTATTTATTTATGTCATTCCTCAAATCTATCAAAGCATCGTAGACTTATTCCAAAAAGCGCCCAGTAACTTAGCTGTTTTGGAAAAAAATCTTGAGCAGCTTTTGATCAGTTACAATTCTATTGAGTATTATGATTTTAAATCCATTATCGACAGCAATATAGATCCTTTGATTCAAAAATCCAGTTTAATATTAAATCAGGTTTTCACATATATTCTTAATAGTGCTGTAGGAATTACCTCAGGTTTCTTAAATATTCTTCTGGGTCTTATGATAGGGTTCTATTTATTAAATGAAAAAGAAGGATTTATTAAAAAAATCAAAGATACCATATATGCTATTTTTAATCTAGAAACTGCAAATAAAATACTCTCTATTGCAGAAGAAAGCCATATTATGTTTAATAGGTTTTTTGTAGGAAAATTTATTGACTCCTTTATCATTGGTATTTTATGCTTTATCGGTATGTTGTTTTTAAAGAATCCCTATGCGTTACTTCTTTCAGTAATCGTTGGTATTACCAATATGATTCCTTATTTTGGTCCTTTTATCGGTGCTATTCCTGCTATTTTAATTACCCTTTTGGTTAGTCCCATAGATGCCCTTTGGGTAAGCTTGTTTATCTTTATTTTACAGCAATTTGACGGAATTATTCTGGGGCCAAAAATATTAGGAGATTCCACAGGGCTAAGTCCTTTCTGGGTAATTTTCTCCATTATGGTCGGAGGTGCCCTTTTAGGCGTATTAGGGATGCTGATCGGTGTGCCTACTTTTGCAGTGATTCGTACAGTGTTTAACAGATGGGTAGAAAAACGATTACAGAAAAAAGGCTTAATAAAAGATCTATCTTAAAAGAGGTGTAAGAATGAATTCAACCCTTAAATCGAATATTTTTGCAGGAAGCTTAATTGTTATCGGGATATTTGGAGGTTTGTTTTTATCCTTGGTGCTTTCCTTTCTAAATGTTCCTCTTCCCGGAATACTCCTACTGGGACAAATTATTCTGCTGCTTATTCCTACGATTCTATACTTTATCATAACAAAAGAGTCTGTTAAAAAGACTCTTCGACTTAATTGGCCAGGCTGGCTTACTGTTTTATTTTCCTTTCTTATTGCTATTTTTATTCAACCTTTAATGATGGTTTTATCAGCGATTACCAGCTTGTTTTTTACGAATGACGTTGCCGATTTAATCAATCAAATGGACGCTTATCCTACTCTTTTAATGCTGGCGATTGTTGCCCTTACCCCTGCCATATGTGAGGAAATAACGATGAGAGGGATTCTGCTCTCTGGATATGATGGGGTGGATATTAAAAAAGCAATGCTTCTTAATGGACTATTCTTTGGAATGCTTCACTTAAACCTGCAGCAATTTTTATATGCCTTTGCTTTGGGGGCGCTATTTGCCTATATGGTTAGACTTACGGATTCGATTATTCCTTCAATGGTTGCCCACTTTACGATTAACGGTTCACAGGTTCTTATGCAGAAGCTTCTTATGTTTATGACTAAAACATTTAATCAGGATCTATCTGCGCTTACCCATGAACCAAGCTTTATTGAAAAACTTATAAGTTTAGGCGCTATTTCTGTTGTTGCGTTGATTATAACCCCTATTGCCGGCGTTTTAATATACGCCCTCAGGGATCTTTATGTTAAAAAGAGTTTAAAGCAAGAAAATTTTAAAGAACCTATAGAAACTACTGATCAAAAGGTCTTTATTGAGTCGGTACCTGACGAACACGAAAATGATATCAGACTTTTAGAACCTTCTAGGCAAAAAGTCTTTAATTGGCCGGTATGGGTATCTATCGTACTATATATTGCTTTTATGCTATTTACTTTAGTTTTAGAGTATCTCCTGTAAAATAACCCAAAACACTTAAAAATCAACCCTCCGGGTTGATTTTTTTATTCTTCTTTCTCTTTTTCTTTCTTCTTCTTTTTCTTCTTTCCCGGTACATTGATATTCTTTTCTAAGTATTTATCCATTTCATCTATTTTTTTAACAATTTTACGCGAAAAGGCCTTAGCATTCTTATGCCCGTAGCCATACAATCTTGCTTTTAATCGAATTTTTTCATGTAATTTCATACTCTCGCCCCAATTCTATATCCCTACACACATCATTCCATTCATAATATTATATGCTTTTTAATTTGTTCCTGTGAAATGTTTATCATTTATTACAAAACTATTAAAAAAGGGTTTACAAATTAATAATTTTGTAATAAAATAAACATGTAAATATATTATGTAATCTAGACAGCCAAGGAGGAGCAACCAATGAGTAAAAAGATTAAACAATGGATGGCGGGATTATTAGTAGCATCTGTTCTTATAGTACCTCAAAGTGCTTCCGCCCTACTTCTTAAACAGGGGATGAGCGGAACGGAAGTTAAAAAGGTTCAAACAGAGCTTAAAAATTTAGGATATTTTAATTACCCTACAGCGACCGGTTACTATGGCTCTATTACTACCGATGCCGTTAAAGCATATCAAAAAGCAAAAGGGCTTACAGTAGACGGAATCGTTGGCAATAATACTTACAGTGCTTTATTTAGAAATACCAGTACTGCTTTAAAGACTGCTTCAACAGATGCTCCTTTAAAGGGTGCTTTAGATTGGTTTAAAAAGGTTCAGTACATATTCCCCAGAGGAAAAAATGCTAAAGTAACTGACATAAAGACAGGTAAATCTTTTATGATTAAAAGAACCTTCGGCACAAATCATGCGGATGTAGAAACTTTAACCAAAGAAGATACAAAAATTATGAAAGAGATCTGGGGCGGATTCAGCTGGGAAAGACGGGCGGTTGTAGTTGAAGTAGACGGTAATCTTATTGCTGGGTCTATGACAGCTATGCCCCATGCCGGAGTGGACTCAAAGCCTGCTGTACAGGTTGTAGACGGCAGAAGCGGTGGATACGGCAGAGGACAAAATCTTGATGCCGTAAAAAATAACGGTATAGATGGTCATGTGGATATCCACTTCTTAAACAGCAGAACCCACGGTACCAACACGATGCAAAAAATCCATCAAGACAAAGTTAAAGAAGCAGCTGCATATATTGCAAAACAATAGGAAGCCATAAAAGGCTTCCTATTGTTTTGGAGAAATAGCTTCCAAGCGAAATATCTTTTTCCCTTGGGCTATAAATCTTTTTTCATACTCCGTAAGGACATTATCCTCCATATTCTCCTTATGCAAATCATAGCTGATGTTTTTAAGTGTCCAATTCTTTTCCTTGAGCTCTTCTATGGAGAATAAAAAAAGTCCTTCATTGTCGGTTTTAAAATGAATTTCCCCCTGGGGTTTTAAAATGAGCTCGTATTTTTCTAAAAATCCTCTATGAGTAAGTCGTTTTTTAGCGTGTCTCTCCTTTGGCCAAGGATCAGAAAAATTTAAATAAATTCTATCTATTTCTGAAGCTGCAAAGATTTCTTCTATATTGTGAGCATTATTCCAAATGAATTTTAAATGTTCCGGGTTGTAGTCCCCAAGTTTTATCACTGCATCGTATACCAAAGTCGCAACCCTTTCCATTCCAATATAATTAATGGAAGGATTCTTTTTCGATAAAGCCGCTAAAAACCCTCCTCTTCCCATCCCGATCTCTAAGTGTAATGGGTTGTCATTAAGAAATAACTCTTTCCACCGCCCCAAATATTCATTGGCATTGGTAATGACATTGGGAAATTCGGTGAGTAATTCCTCCACCCCTTTTTTCTTTCTAAGACGCATAGTATTTCTCCTTTTGTATTAGATTTCTAATGTACTTTGATCTACCCAGGTCCACTCAGGCCTTAATGCTTTAATATCTTCTACTAAAGCAAAGAGGGATAAATCCTTTTTCTTTGATTCTAGCATAATATCTATGTCTGTATTCAATTCTTTTGCTTTTTCTATAAAATGAATAAAATCCATGGGATTGATATAGTCCGCATGTCTTCTGTCCTTTGGGCCATCTTTGGGGCTTGAAATATGGATTTTAGGCGGAAGGGATGTACCTTCCCATGTTGAAAAGATTTCTTCTAAATCAAGCTCTTCTCCATCATTATTGCATAAATGATGGTGTATGTCCAATACCATGGGCGCTTTAACGGCTTTACATATGGATAATACTTCTTTTGCCGTAAAACTTTTATCGTCATTTTCTAAAATCAGTTTATCCCGAATCTCTTTGGGAGCTTTATTAAAATTCTCTATAAACCGTTCTATTGCCTTTTCTTTGCCTCCCTGGGTACTGCCAATGTGAAGAACCATCTTTCCCATAGGATAGTCCATATCTTCAAATAAAGCATGATGATACAAAAGGTCCCTGATGGTAGCCTCCACCACTTCCTCTCTTGCACTATTTAATACATTAAACTGGTCCGGATGGGTATCCACTCGCATACCGTGACTTTTTATAAGCTCCCCTATCCTTCTAAAATCCTTTTTAAAAAACGTTCTGTACCTCCAGTCTTTCACCCTGGGATGGGTGGCTAGGGGGACAAGACGGGATGTAAGGCGATAAAAATGAATTTGGTGTTCAATATTATATTTTAAAATGGTATATAAATCATTTAAATTAGAAAGGGTAACTTTTTTTAAAAGATTGATCCTTTCTTCATCGGATATTAATTTTTCATATCTTGTAAAAGTAACATGACTTGAAGAAGTTACATTAGGAAGATTTAAAGCAATGGCTACATAACCTAGTCGAATATGCATTGTACTACTCCTTTAGTTTTTTAATATAGTTTTTACGTAATATAAAAAAAGAATGTGCATGAAACACATTCTTTTTAAACCATTATATTTACAGTATTTAGAGTTTTTAATCAAGTTCAAAATTAATAGGGGGTAAGTCCATGATCCAGTATCCATATTCTCCAGGGGCAGGTCTTGTGTCTCTGCAGCAGAGAAAATAATTAAACCCATAAACTTTGGCTCTTTCTTTCGCAGCGGGGAAATAAAGATCAGGAACAGCTAAACAATAGGTATTAAGCTGTGTATTTCTTCCTAATAAAAGATGATTATACTTCTTGGCACCTATTAAAAGATAGGGATTACTGTACCATCTCCAGGGGTAATTTAGAATCATGGGCAGTTCTTCATAAGAGATCCTGTACCACTCCATATATTCTTTATTCCGTTCAAAGGGATTCATTTTCATATTTTCTCGCAGAATTTTATTTAAGAAATTCTCTCTTTTAGGTTTGTTTCGTTGAAATTCTTTATGAGTATCCGGGGTAAAATATGAAAAAAAATCTGTAGATTCTTCTGACGGTAATAATTCTGCTACTTCTGATGCTTCAAAGTTGGATTCTGCTACTTCCATGGAGGCTTCAAAATCCGATTCCGCTGTTTCTATGGGCTCATTGGCATCTACTGTTTGTACGGTTTCTGCCGGCGCTATTGGTTCTACCTTTTTTACTACTTGATCTTCTTTTATTTCTTCTACTGGTTCTATATTTTTAGCTTCTTGTATCCTTTCTATGGTTTCAGTCTCTTTTACCGGTTCTTCTATTTTTAGCGTTCTATTTTCTTCTATTCTCGCTTTTTCTTTGGATTCATGTTTTATATCTTCTTTTATATTATCTCTTAAGTGTTTCCATGCAAAAGCTTCTTTCTTAAAACCAACCAAAGGAACATGATGGGAAGAGGCAGGATCTTCTACTGATATCACTGCTCCTTCAAACTGTTCTATGGAAAGACCGCTTCCCCCTATATTATTTCTTTCGGTACTTATTTTAATATCTCTTTTTCCCTTTTCATCCACATAAAAAGACTCAACAGGCACTATTCTGGGACCTGCGGGCAAGTTCGCAAGCAGCGAGAGTTTATAGCCTTTTTCTTTAGGAATAGGTTTTAAATCCTGTACATAGACTTGTATTTTAGCTTTGTCTCCATAAGCATCAATTTTACAGTACCCGGAAGGTTCTTTGTTTGAAAAAGAGTAGCCCCTTGTATCTTGTTTTAAAATTATGTAAGCTCTATAATATTCCCTACTCAATTTAACTCCCCCAATCCATACCTTGTCTTTATAATATATTGGAGGAGAATAAAAAATATGCTATAAATAAAAAAATCCTATAAAAATAGGATTTTTTTATTTATTGGATTCAATTAAAGCATCGGTTAGTTTAGCAAAATCATAAATTGAAAGCATTTCACCTCTAATATTTTCCTCCAAGCCAATTTCTTTTAATAATACAGCCATTTCTTCTTTTGAAATGGAAACTGTATTTTGATTGAAAAGGCAATTGATAAGGGTTTTTCGTCTTTGGGAAAATGCCGCCTTTATGATTTTAAAGAATAATTCTTCGTCTTTAACCGATACTGTGGGCTCATTTAATACTTCCAGATGAATCACGGCAGAATCTACATTCGGTCTTGGAATAAAACAATTATGAGGAACATTGGCTATTAGACACGGCTTGGAATAATACTGTACCGCAACAGAAATAGTCCCATAATCTTTACTGCCTGGAGAAGCTGCCAGTCTTTGAGCAACTTCCTTTTGAACCATGATGGTAATACTACTTACAGGCAGTTTGTTTTCTAAAAGTTCCATGATTATAGGAGTCGTAATATAATAGGGCAGATTGGCTACGACTTTAATGGGTTTATTGTCGTTTTCCTCTTCTATAAGCTTTTTTAAGTCAATCTTTAATATATCCCCATGAATAAGTTTTATATTACTGTATTCTCCCAGGGTATCTTTTAAAATTGGAATCAATTGATCATCTATTTCGACTGCTATGACCTTTTTAGCATGTTGGGATAATACTTGAGTTAAGCTTCCGATACCGGGGCCAATCTCAAGCACACAATCCTCTTCTGTAATCTGTGCTCCCTTTATAATTTTATTTAAAACATGGGAGTCTATTAAAAAGTTTTGTCCGTATTTTTTTCTGAATACAAATGGGTATTTATTTAAAATCTCTTTTGTCTTACTAGGGGATGCAATTAATTCCATAAGATTCTCCTCTGTTATGCTAAAACCGTATTCTTTGGTTTATTGTTCTGCCAGTATATATACTTTTCTTTGTTGTCTGCCGAAATTATTGGCCTCTTTTAGAGTATTAAAGTATAAATCGATTTTATTCCCTTTAATAGCTCCGCCTATATCTTCTGCTACAGCATATCCATATCCTTCAACATACATTTTGGTTCCCAGAGGAATTACTCTAGGATCCACAGCAACCGTTCCAACTCTTGCTCTGGTTCCTGTATATGTAATCCCGTAACCTGGATGACTTGGGGATTTACCCGTATCTTTATAGCTTGCAGTGTAAGCTGTAGCACTCATGGTCAGAACCTTTTTGTACTTGTATGTTTTTCCGTCTGACCCAATGATTATATTTTCTGCACCAACTTCAATGATTTCATCCTGGGGCTCTTCCAGAACGATTTCTGCAATCAATTCTCTTTTTTGTTCTTTTCCTCCAAGGTATTCTACCTTAGTGGTTTTCTCTAAAATTCCCTTCTTTCCTTCCTGTATAACTTTCTTTTGTCCTACAGGAAGATTGGGGGTTTCTTTTGTAATGGTTTTATATGGAATCTCAGATTGTTCAGTGATCACTTCTTCTTTGTAGGTTTGAATCTCAAGTTCCATATAAGGACGAATTTTTTCTTCTAAAGCTGTGTTTATACTTCCTTTGCTACCTAATTCAATGTTTTGCTCTTCTAAAAAGTCTTCAATGGTTTTTGTTTTAGTATAAACTTCTTTTTCCTTTCCGTCCAGCTTTACTTCTACAGGAATTGCCCGATGAATGGTAATAGTCATTCCTTCTACGATGTTGTCATTCATGGTTACATTGATTTCATCGTTTTCACCAAGTAAAATACTTTGTTCCTGCAGAAAACTTTCTACCGTAGTTTTTGGTGTTTTATATAGCGTTAATTTGTCATTATCTATAACTGTTACTTCTTTTAGCATGAGTTGATATGCTGTAACACTGCTTGAGCCCAATAAAAACATACCTATAATAAGCAATAGGGTTCTTGTTTTTTGGTTCATTTTTTTACCTCCTGTATTAAATGAATACTTTGGTATTATAAATGGAAATCTATGGATTGTCAAATTTTTTTAAAAGATTATTAATAAATTATTAATAAATCTCTCAAACCCTTATAAACACTAGTGTTGACCGATTATTAACATTTTATTCATACATAGTTTATTATTTTGTAATTATTAATTTACACTTTCTTAACATATTAAAAAAACCAGAATATATAAGGCTTTGAGGGCTCTTTACATATTCTGGTTTTTATTTGTTTGTATTCTTTTCTGTAATCAAAACTTAATATTTCTCAAATTTTAAACAACTTTTTTCCGTTTTCCATAGTGATCCTAGCAACTTCTTCGGGAGAAATGCCTTTAATCTCTGCTATTTTTTCTACGATATACTTTAGATTTCTAGAGTCATTCCTTTTTCCTCTAAGGGGAACAGGACTTAAATAAGGGGCATCGGTTTCAATCAAAATAGAAGACAGAGGAATTTCATTGACTACTTCTATAACCTTTTTCGCATTTTTGAATGTAACTGTTCCTCCCACTCCTATATAGAAACCTTTTTTAACATATTCCTTTGCCATTTCGACACTGCCGGAGTAGCAGTGAATCACTCCCCCTATAGGATTTACTTTTTCAATTAAATCAAAAGTATCCTGACTTGCATCTCTGCTGTGAACGACTATCGGCAAATTGACTTCCTTTGACCATTCCATTTGCCTCTCAAACCAATACTTTTGCAAATCTCTTGGGGAATTATCGTAATAATAGTCAAGGCCTATTTCCCCGATGGCTACTACCTTTTTTTCTGTGGAAAGACTCTTTAATTCCTTAAACTTCTCTTCATCTAATTCTTCTGCGTCATGGGGATGAACACCTATGGTACAGTATATAAAATCATATTTTTTTGCAAGCTCTATCCCCTCTTTAGAAGAAGAGATACTTGCGGCATTTTGAATAACATAGTCAACACCTGAGTTTTTTAAGCTTAATAGAAGCTCGTCCCTGTCTTCATTATAGGCTTCGTCATCATAATGGGCATGGGATTCAAAATACATTATTTCACCTTCGCTCCACTTTCAATGTCCTTATCGGTTGATGCCAAAACAAGGTTTCCGTTTTCGTTAGAAGCTGCCAAAATCATTCCTTCTGACAGGATGCCTCTTAATTTTACAGGTTTTAAATTACATACTACGATTACTTTCTTGCCTACCATTTCTTCCGGCGTATAGTATTTAGCAATACCCGACACAATTTGTCTTACTTCGTTTCCTATTTTAATTTGAGATTTTAAGAGTTTATCTGCTTTTTCTACTTTCTCACATTGAAGGACTTCTCCTATTCTAAGGTCAAGCTTCGCAAAATCATCAATGGATATAAATTCTGTTTCTTGTTTTTCTTCTGCTTTTTCTTCTTTTTTCTCTTCTGCTTTTGCTACGGATTCTTCTCTGGCTTTGTTTTGAGCTTCTTCTAATTTTTCTAATTCCACTTTCATATCAATTCTTGGGAAGAGGATTTCTCCTTTTCTAACGGTAAAGTCTTGTGGAAGACCTCCCCAAACCTTTGCACTGTCCCAGGTGGTATTTTCTCCTTCCTCCAATGAGAGTTGTTCCCATACTTTTCTTGGAGTTGTAGGCATAAATGGCTCAATAATAATGGAAACAATACGAAGAATTTCTCCTAAGTTATATAATACATTAGCCAGTTCGTCTTTTTTGTCTTCATCCTTTGCTAATACCCAGGGTTGTGTTTCATCAATATATTTATTGGCTCTTCTAATGAGATTCCAAATTTCTGTTAAAGCATCGCTAAAGAGCAGCTTTTCCATGTATTCTTCTACTTTAGAAACTGTCGCCTGTGCTAAAGTTTTGAGTTCTTCATCGTATGTTGTAGCTTTTTTACCTAGTGGCAGTGTTCCATTAAAATATTTATCCACCATAGCTACAGTTCTTGATAGAAGATTACCAAAGTCATTGGCAAGGTCTGAGTTAATTCTTTGGATTAATGCTTCGTTGGTGAAGTTTCCATCCTGTCCAAAAGCAACTTCTCTAAGTAGGAAATATCTTATCGCATCGGCACCGTAATGGTCTACCAACACTTTAGGGTCAACTACATTCCCCTTAGATTTTGACATCTTGCCTCCGTCAATAACAAGCCAGCCGTGACCAAAAACTTGTTTTGGAAGGGGCTCGTCCAGTGCCATTAATAGTGCTGGCCATATGATGGTATGGAAACGTACAATTTCTTTTCCTACCAAATGAACATCTGCCGGCCAATACTTTTTATATTCTTCATCATTTTCGGACATAAAGCCGAGGGCACTAATATAGTTAGACAATGCATCCACCCATACATACACCACATGACCAGGGTCAAATTCAACAGGTATTCCCCATTTAAAAGAGGTTCTGGAAACGCATAAATCTTCAAGCCCTGGTTTTAAGAAATTATTGATCATTTCATTTTGTCTGGTTTGAGGTTGAATGAATTCTGGATGGCTTTCGATATACTCAATGAGTCTGTCTTGATACTTTGATAATTTAAAGAAATAGCTTTCTTCTTTTACTTTTTCTACTTCTCTGCCGCAATCCGGGCATTTGCCTTCTTTTAATTGTCTTTCTGTAAAGAAAGTTTCACAAGGGGTACAGTACCAGCCTTCATAGGAGCTTTTGTATATGTCTCCCTTTTCATATAACTTTTTAAATATTTTTTGAACGGTTTTTTCATGATAATCGTCCGTTGTACGGATAAAAGTATCATAACTAATGTTCATTATCTTCCATAATTCTTTAATCCATGTTACAATAGAATCAACATATGCTTTTGGTGTCATGCCTTTTTGTTGGGCAATTCTTTCAATTTTTTGGCCATGTTCGTCCGTTCCTGTTAAAAATTTAACATCATATCCTCGAAGCCTTTTATACCTTGCCATCGCATCAGCTGCAACTGTAGTATAGGAATGGCCTATATGTAGCTTGTCACTGGGATAATAAATAGGCGTCGTAATATAATAAGTTTTTTTATTCATACTAACCCTCCACTGTTTAATGTATAGTTTAATTGAATTTGCTAAAAATTATTATATCGCCTTTGTGTGAAAAATGCAAAATACTTATGAAATATACCGAAATTTATTTAAAGTATTGGTGTTTTACTGTATTTATATACCAATAATTATCTTTTAAAATTTCCTATTATTTCTTGACTTAATTTATAAAAGATGTATTATTATAATGGGGAGAATTTTAGAGTTATCTAATTTTTTAGGTTTCTCTATTAAAAATTACATAAATAAAGGAGGCTTTTTTTATGGCAACACAAGCAAAATTTTCACGAGATCAAATCGGATCTAACAATCCTATTTTCTCTCAAATCAGAACAACTATTGAAACTCCATTCTACGGCAACAACGTTGTTAAAGTTACATCTTTAAAAGAAGCATACAAATTAGCTGCTGCTTCCCCTGGAACAATCGTAACCGATATGCCTGTTTATAATCCTGAAGCAATCGGGTTAGATTCAGATGCTAAAGTATTATTGTTCAACGATGGTGCAGTTAGTGGTCGTGCTGCTTCTGCTAGAAAAATTATCGGAGAACCTGGCGTAAACACAGCAGAATATGCTCTTAAAATCAGTGAAGCAGCTTATCAAACTCGTTTTAAGAAAATGTATCATGCTGAAGTATATGTAGGTCTTGATGAAGACTTCATGGTAAAAGCACATCTTTTAATTCCAGAAGGCCAAGAAAACATTATGTATTCCTGGATGCTTAACTTCCAATACTTAACCGATGAATACTTCAATATGTATAAGAGATCCAAAGAATTAAAGAATGAAGGAGATATTTACGTTTTATCCGATCCAACCTGGTCTCATCCAGATCATCCAATGGGACTTGCATGCTTTGATCCTCAACACAACTGTGCTGCAATCCTTGGAATGAGATACTTTGGTGAACATAAAAAAGGTACTCTTACATTAGCATGGGCTATTGCAAACCGTAACGGATATGCGTCCTGCCATGGCGGTCAAAAACGTTATAACTTATCTGATGGCAGAAAATTCGTTGCTGGTGTGTTTGGATTATCCGGTTCCGGTAAATCCACAATTACACATGCGCGTCACAATGACAAATATGATATCACAGTACTTCATGATGATGCTTTCGTTATTTCTACAGTTGATGGTTCTTCCGTTGCTTTAGAGCCTGCTTACTTTGATAAAACTCAAGACTATCCATTAACTTCTGAAGACAATAAATACTTATTAACCGTACAAAACAACGGTGCTACTGTTGATGAAGACGGCAAAGTAGTTATTGTTACTGAAGATATCCGTAACGGAAATGGTCGTGCGGTTAAATCTAAATTATGGTCTCCTAACCGTGTTGACAAATTTGATGAACCAGTTAATGCAATCTTCTGGCTCATGAAAGACCCAACTCTTCCTCCAGTTGTAAAATTAAGAGGAGCTGAACTTGCTTCTGTTATGGGTGCTACCTTAGCTACAAAGAGAACAACTGCTGAAAGACTTGCTCCTGGAGTAGATCCAAATGCATTAGTTGTAGAACCTTACGCTAATCCATTTAGAACATACCCATTAGCTGATGACTATAACAAATTCAAAGCTTTATTCCAAGAAAGAAATGTAGACTGCTACATCTTAAATACAGGTCACTTCATGGATAAGAAAGTAACTCCTTCTGTTACATTAGGCGTATTAGAAGCTATTATCGAAGGAACTGCTACATTTAAACCATGGGGCAACTTCTCTGATATCGAAATCTTAGAAGTTGAAGGTTATATCCCTGACTTAAACGATGCTGAATATGTAGATCAATTAAAGAAGAGAATGGAAGACAGAATCAGATTCGTTGAATCCAGAGCAACAGAAAAAGGCGGATTTGACAAACTTCCAGATGAAGCATTAGAAGCACTTAAGAAGGTTGTAAGCGAATTAAACTAATAAGATAAAAGGAGCCACTGGCTCCTTTTCTTATTTTCCAAAAACCCATATTGTGATATAAAATGAAGCAATGACTCCAGCAAGGTTTGCAAGAATGGCCCCCGCCAAAGTATACCTTGTTTTTTTAATCCCAATAGACATAAAATAAACCGACATGGTATAAAAAATTGTTTCCGTACATCCCATCATGATGGAAATGAGCCTTCCTATAAAGGAATCCGGTCCATACTGCTTAAACAAATCAAGAACTAGTCCCAAACTTGCCGAAGAAGAAATGCTCCTTAAGATCGTAAGAGGAATGAGCTCCGACGGAAAAGAGGTAAACTTAAGCAAGGGCTTAAGTCCCTTTTCAATCATATCTAAGGCCCCGGAAGCCCTAATAATCCCTACAGCTACCATAAGCCCGATTAAAGTGGGCATAATCGTTAAAATAGTATTAACACTTTCCTTTGCCCCTTCTATAAACACATCAAATATATTGATTTTCTTAAGAAGTCCGTAAATCAGTATACCAAATATGATAAGAGGAATCATAAAATCGGATATGTACAAAACCCATTTCAACTTCTTCTTCTCCTTTCCATGATTTTACCGAATACAATAGCCGTTACGGTTGAAACACAGGTAGCAAGCAGTGAAGGTCCAATAACCTCCGACGGATTGGCTGAACCATATTGAGATCTATAGGCAATAATATTGACTGAAATAAGCTGAACGGAAGAAATATTTACAATCAAAAACATACACATAGCATTGCTGGCTTCATCCTTTTTAAGATTTAATTTTTGCAGTGCTTTCATTGCCAATAATCCCGGGGGAGTAGCTGCCCATCCCAGTCCTAATACATTGGCAATTAAATTGGTGGCGATATATTTTTGCGCCTCATGTCCATCAGGAATGTCAGGAAATAAAAAGCGTAAAATGGGCCGTATTCTATTTGTTAAGCCAGAAATAAGTCCTGACTTTTCTGCAATTTTCATAATTCCCATCCAAAAAGCCAACACCCCTAATAAAGTAATACAAATTTGAACAGCTTCCTTTGATGAATTAATGGCTGTTTGAGTGACTGCTCCCATTGTCCCTGTAAAAGCAGCAACGATAATACCAATAAGAATCATAAACCCCCATAGATAGTTTAACATGTTCTCCCCCCATTCAAATCTTGTAGCTTCTTCTCTAATATATATGCCCTAACCATAAAAATATGAAACAAGCTGTATGCAGAGTTTTTCTTTAGGACTTATGATTCATTTGTCGAATTTTAGCGATTAGTTAAATATTCCTATTTTCCAGTTAATTTTTGGATATAATTAATAAAAAATGAAATGTATCTTTTTTCTGCAAATTATAATGTCAATAATTTAACATTTTACGTCAATATTCGACTTCTTAAAATGACTTATATAACTAATATTGTATATATTTCATTTTATTTTAAAAATAGTGTTGACTTTTATTGTTAATTATGGTACTCTTGAATTGTAATATAATGTCGAAAAAGAAAAATTAAGAGGAGTGGATATAGCGTGAAATCAACAGGTGTTGTAAGAAAAGTAGATGAATTAGGAAGAGTTGTTCTTCCAATCGAATTAAGAAGAAACTTAGACATTCATGAAAAAGATGCTTTAGAAATTTTTGTGGACAACGATAAGATCATCTTAAAGAAATACGAGCCAGCTGACATTTTTACTGGCAGCATGGATGACCTCATTGACTATAAAGGTAAAAAAATCTCTAGAGAAACTATTCTTGAACTTGTAAGATTAGCAGGAATGGAAATTAAAGAACAATAAAAAAAGCCATAATTGGCTTTTTTTTATGCATTATTTGATTTGATGAATGATCTGATAAACTTCTCTTTTACTGATGCCCCTGTCTTTAGCAACCAGTTTCATAGCTTCCTTCTGGTCTTTACCTTCATCTATGTACAATTTAAAATGCTCATCTATACTAATGGTTTCCCATTTTTTTATTTCTATTTCTTTCATTTCTTCATCGGATAACCCTTCGATCACTAAAACAAATTCCCCTTTTGGCGAAACCTCCTGATAATAAATTATGCTTTCTTCAAGGGTACATTGTTTTACTTCTTCATATTGTTTTGTAAGTTCTCTTATAATGGATATCTTTCTATTGCCTAAGGCTTCATAAAGGGCTTCTAAGGTTTTAGAAAGCCTATGGGGTGCCTCATAAAGTACAATGGTTCTGTCTTCTTTTGAAAGCTTTTTTAGTCTTTCTTTTCGTTCTTTGTTATCCGCAGGTAAAAAACCTTCAAATGCAAATCTTCTCGTGGAAAGACCAGATATTATAAGTCCCGAAATGACTGCAGATGCCCCCGGTACAGGCGTCACCAGGATATTGTTTTCATGGGCAAGACGTACAAGGTCTTCTCCCGGATCCGATATTCCAGGAGTTCCTGCATCACTTACAAGAGCAATATTTAAGCCTTCTTTTAATTTTTCAATGAGTATGGGACCTTTTGTTGCTTTATTATGCTCATGGTAACTGGTTAAAGGCGTATTTATCTCTAGATGATTTAGAAGTTTTTTAGTGTGTCTTGTATCTTCTGCTGCAATTAAATCCACTTCCTTTAGAATTCTTACCGCTCTATATGTAATATCTTCTAAATTTCCAATAGGCGTTGCGCATAAATATAATCTTCCAGGCATTGAGCTACCCCTTTATTCATTGTATAGTTCCTTTACTTCGTCATTATACTGTCCTTTTTCGTTATAAACAATAAGAGGCTTTGAAACTTTAAGCAAGGCTTTTGCATTTTTTACCGCTTTAATAAGTACCATATTAGGTTCTTTGTCCATATAAGGATGAACCATTTGTAATGTTTTTGGTTCAAGTCGATGTTTCCTAAGAAGAACCATAATATCTACTAATCTATGGGGACGATGCACCATATAAAAGTTTCCCTTATTTTTTAATACATAGGAAGCCGCATAAATAATATCTTCTAAAGAGCAAAGTACTTCATGCCTTGCTATGGTTTTTGCCTCATGTAAATTAATGAGTCCCCCTCCTGCATTCATATAAGGGGGATTGGAAGTTACAACATCAAAGGACTCTGCTGTATAATACTCTTTTATTTTTCTTACATCGCCAAGATGCATTTCTACTTTTTCTTCTATATGATTAAGCAAAATGCTTCTTCTTGCCATATCCACATTCTGTTCTTGTATTTCGAGGCCAGTGAATTTCTTTCCTTTTGTCTTTGCTTCTAATAGTATAGGTATGATTCCGTTTCCACTGCCTAAATCCAGTACCGTGTCTCCTTCTTTTATTTCTGTAAAGGCGGAAAGTAAAACTGCATCCATCCCAAAACAAAAAAATTTAGGGTTCTGTATAATTTGATACCCTTTTAAATTAAGATCATCAAGTCGTTCTCCTTCCAGGAGTTCTACATTATTCTTCAAATTCTTCATAGATTGCTTCATTATCCTCTTCATCTTTTTTCTTCTGAGAAGGAGTAAATTGAAGAACTTCTGCAGAATATACGCCAGCTTCCGTATCCCCTTCTTTTTTAACAACTGCCACCCTTACGAGTTGACGAAGAACATTAACGGATAATACAGTGCCTTTACCGTCCGGAGTCATGACTTCTTGTCCAACATCAGGAAGTTTTTCATTGATTTCTTTATAGGTTTCTTCTTCATATTTTAAGCAGCACATAAGCCTTCCGCAGACACCGGAGATTTTTGTAGGATTTAAAGATAGATTTTGTTCTTTGGCCATTTTTATAGATACCGGTTGGAACTCTGAAAGGAAAGTGGAACAACATAGGGATTTGCCGCAAATACCGATGCTTCCCATCATTTTTGTTTCATCCCGAACCCCTATTTGGCGAAGTTCAATTCTTGTCCTAAAAATAGCTGCCAGATCCTTTACCAATTCTCTAAAGTCTATTCTTCCTTCTGCCGTAAAATAAAACATAATTTTGTTATTGTCGAAAGTAAATTCTACATCGATTAATTTCATTTCTAAATTATGTTCTTTGATTTTTTCTTTACATATTGCAAAAGCTTCTTTTTCTTTTCTTTTATTTTCAAATTCTATTTCATCGTCTTCCGGAGTGGCAATTCGAATAACCTTTTTTAAGGGATGAACCAATTGTTCTTCCGGCACATCTCTATTGGCTATAACCACTGATCCATATTCGATACCCCTTGCAGTTTCCACAATAACGTGGCTTCCCTGTTCTATTTCTAAATCGCCGGGATCAAAATAATAAATTTTTCCCGCTCTTTTAAAACGAACTCCTATTACGTTCATGTGCATTCTCCTTTATATGTAGTAGCATAATTTCTAAAGCAAGTTGAAAATTTGCGTTTTGCCTAAGCTGCTTTTTTGCATCTTCAATGGCATCTAAACTTCTGCCAAGTTTATTATAAGATAAGTCCATGCCTGTATTCAACAACAGGTTGATCTTATCTTTATTGAGGATATATGGATTGTTGCCTATCTGTTTGATCAATAAAATATCCCTATACCAAGCATACATTAAATCCAATACAAAATCTATTTCTTCTTTATAGTTTTCCATTTCTTTTTGTATTTCAAACAGTTTTATTAAATCTCCCGTATTGATTTCATTAACCCATCTGATGACATTTTCTCTGATTTCAAGAAAATACTCTGATTCCATCATTTTTTTAATAACACCGATACTTCCCCCGGAAAAAGCGATATATACATCAATCATATTATGATCTATGGGGCTTGTTTTAAAATAATCTTTGATTTCTCCAGGTTTTAGGGGATTTAGTTTTATCAGGGAACATCTTGATATAATAGTAGGAAGAAACTGCTTATAATTCGTAGAGACAAGCATAATAATACCATAAGAAGGAGGTTCCTCTATAGTTTTTAAAAGGGCATTTTGAGCCTGTATGGTCATTTTATCCGCCTTATCTACGATATAAATCTTATAGCTGTATTTATAAGGCTTTGTTTCAATGTCTTTTTGAATATTATCTCTAATTTCATCGACTCCTAAACTTTTTTTCTCCGTACTGATAAAAAAAACGTCAGGATGATTTCCTGAGTCAAAAGCTCTGCAAGAACTGCATTCATTACAGGGTGCGATTCCTTTCTTTAGACATTGAAGGGTTTTTGCAAAAGTTAATGCAATCGTCTTTTTACCAATACCAGAAATGCCGTCCAATATATAACTGTGAGATACTTTATTGTGTTTAATTGCCTGCTGGAGATATTCAATTACTCCTTTATGACCAATAATTTCTTCAAACGTATACATATAAAATCTCCTATCTCGTGATAAAAAAATACCGCTGTGTGTATCCTATACAGCAGTTTATGAATATATTATTTAAGTCATAATATCTAAAAGTAATCCTCTGATTTCATCAACTTTTTCTAAGATTCTTAGGTGATCTTTTTCCTTTTTTATGAGTTCCTGGGCCAGTTCGTCTAAATTATTATTAACCTTTTTTACAATACCATACACCCTATGTCTTCCTCTTTTATCTAAAAAGTTCTCTCTAGAAAACTTATGAGATCTCGAGACCACTTCATTCATAAAATCAGAAACCAAGGTTCTATATTTTTTTAAATCCTTTACGTCCATATGGTCCGCTAGTTTTTTACCTTGGACTGTAATATCCTGCAGCATTCTTTCAAGCTTTTGCTGAAGGTCTGATTCATCAATTTTACTTAAAAGAGTGAAGGCAAAATCTTTCTCTACGGATTTTTCCTTTACTTCTTTAGTCGCTTGTATTGTAGGTGTTTGAATTGGCCCAACTTTCATATCCATTGTTATTCCCCTTTAAAACTTAGATTTTTTCAAAACGGTCTACATCCAGTACAAAAATAGTCGCTCCTCCTACAGTAACTTCTATAGGGTAAGGAATATATCCTTCCGTTATATTGGTTGGAGGTAAATTTGCCGTTGTTACTTGTTTTCTGCTTTTACACTTCTTCTCTATAATCTTAATAACTTGTTCAACACTCTCTTCTTCAGCCCCAATAAAAATCGTTGTATTTCCTGACTTTAAAAATCCCCCGGTACTGGCAAGTTTCGTAACGCCGAATCCTTTCCTATTTAATTCATCCATTACTCCGTGGGCATCTTCATCATGAATAATCGCAACGATGAGTTTCATAGGCATCCTCCTTATAATAAATTAGTCACTTCTTTCATTATTTGCTCGTAGATATTGTCTATACTCTGCCTGGCATCAATGGATTTTATTCG
>JAAYPH010000125.1 GCA_012519955.1 Candidatus Epulonipiscium sp. | reverse complement strand
TCATCTGCAACAACAGAAAAACCTCTTCCGGCTTCACCGGCTCTTGCAGCTTCAATTGCAGCATTTAATGCAAGTAAGTTGGTTTGTTCTGTGATTTGCATAATAGATTCAGTTAAAATATTAATTTGCTCAACGATTTTTGAATTTTCAATCGCTTCTTCAAGCTTATTTTTGGTAGCAACAAGTATCTCAGAGGCTTTTCGGCGCGCATCAGTTACATTTGTTTTTGTAAAAGCAGCTCTTTGACTGATTTCTTTTGCAGAAACAGCACCATTTTCAGTTTCTTTAACGATGGAGTCTATCGTTCTTTTGATTTCGTGAGAGATTGACATCATCTGTTCAGAAGAAGCAGCTGTTTCTTCCATACTTGCTGCCAATTCTTCAGTCGTTGCAGATATTTCTTGTAAATCAGAATTTAGTGTATCCACGTTTTCTACAATATGAAGGGACTTGGTTTCAATGGCCTCAGATTCGTTTTGAATACTTTTTACTAATTGTATCAGAGAATTTTTCATATTATTGATACCATTGGTGATAGTTCCTATTTCATCTTTTCTCAGTAAATATTTTGAGTCAAGCTCCTGAGAAAAGTCCCCGCTGGAAATAACTTTTAAATGTTCAGAAGCTCGTATAATAGGATTAGTAATCTTCTTGGTACTAAAATGAATTAACACTACAGTTAAAGCGAGCATTAATATAGAAACAACAAGAACCGTATAAGAGATATTTCTGGCACCCGCTGTTAATTCTTTTTCTGGTACAAATGATGCCAAAATCCAGTCCGTACCATCTACTTTACGAGGATTTACAAAATATTCTTCACCATTAATAGTGGTAAAAAATGGAGCTAAATTTTCTGATAGAATATTTTCCAATCCAGCGATATTTACTTCTTCAATCATTTTGAAGTTATTCTCCGGATTGTTTCCATCTGCCACAATCATTCCAGTATTGTGTACCATCATAAAAAAGGCATTTTTTTCTGTTCTAATTTGGCTGAGCATATCACTAATGACTGATTGCTCAACATCAATTCCGATTGTACCCATTAGCTTTCCATTTTTATTAGTAAATGTGCGTAAATTACTTATAACCATTGCACCACTTGTAGCCTGATATGGAGCTGTTCTCATAATGGCTCCGTTTCCGCTTAAACCTATTTGATACCATCCTCTAGTTGTCGGATCATATTCTGCCGGTATGCTTGTTTCAGGCCAATTCAGATAACCACCATCTTCCGTAGCCAAATACACATATAATGTACCGGGATGGGCCTGGGCATATTGATCAAATACAAAATAAAGCTCTTGTTCAAGGCCGCCATTTTTAGATGGGGTCATATTTGTTTCAGTACTTGTATTCTTATAAGAAGTAATGGTGCCATCATTAACTTGGAGTGTTAATGGATGAGTTGCCAGCATATTGATGTTTTTATCTATTTGATCATAAAAAATCTTAATAGAATGTTCTGCCAGTTTCATCTGTTCATTAGAACTATCTAAGTAATCTTTCCTGGTTTGGGTATTTACTTGATAACTAATGACAGCACCTACTGATGCCAGTGCTAATAAAATAATTACAATCGCAATGGCTAATATTTGTGTTTGTATACTTTTAAAGCGATTTATCATTTGTATAGCCTCCCTATAGTATAGAAGTTTCAGGCTCGATTATTTTTTGAAATTGAATGTTTTTACAGCATTATACATTTCTTCCCCGAAGATATTATGAGCAACACGGCTAAAATGCCATTCATCCCAGAAAAAGTATTGATCTGGATTTTCACGAGCTGGTTTAACTTCCGGATAAGTGCTTTGACATTCCTGGCTGAGTTCAACCAATCCATATTTTTCAGGATTTTTCACGATTTTATTACTTACCTTGGTATGATCAAAAAGTAAAATTGATACATCCAAATCTTTTTCTTGTTTTTTCAAAGTTTTAGGAAGTTCCTTGTTAAAATGCTCTGTAAAGGCTTTAGCTTCCGCAGTTCTTCCGGTAGTAATCTCATAAGGTACTAATGATAGATCACTGCTATTGACTACAAAGAACTTTTTAGCACCTAGATCGGCTAAGTTCTTAACAGCAGTATTTATGTTGACAACAGCTTGATCTGCCACGCCTTTAATAGTTCCTTCCAGTTCATAATCCATAAATAAATAGTAGTCGTTTGCAGAAGCGAAAATAAAATACAAAGCATTAGGATCAGCTTTTTGTCCATTTAAACTTTTTTCAAAGGCTTGGATTTGTCCAAGTAAACCTGTAGGTCCTAAATGATCCATCCATGCTGAGTAGTTTCCTTCTCCACTGGTTGCGCCGCCGGTAGCATAATTGAATAAATGTACTCCGAGTTTTTCTGCTAATATTTCAACAGATGTAGGGCCATTGGAATATCTACTTTCCCAATATAATTCATCTGAAGGCTTTATGTATGCACCTTCAGGAGTATTTGCATCATTTACAATTGCGGTAGTGATTCTTTTTGCCTCCCCACTATCTGAATGACTATCTCCAAAAGCAATCACTTGGCTAATAAAATTTTTGGATGGTTTGTTATTTGCTGCAAATACGAATTGACTGGTAGCTAAGATACAAATTAAAACGACTGAAATGATGTTTTTTAAATGTTTTTTCATAATATCCATCTCCTCATTAGTAATTAATATTGAGTTCCTTAAAAAATAGTGATTCTGATTGAAATTTTTAGAATATAATTTTTTTGAGCCCTCCTTTGTGTCACTATGTTGTATTAATAAAAAAAGTACGGCCCCAATAAACTATCGGCGCCGTACTTTTTTATTTCTACATAAAACGCATTAAACCAATTTATGAATTGATTTAAGTGAGTCAAAGATTTCACAAGTAACTATGAATAGGATTCATAGTTACTTGTGAAATCTTTGACCCATACATGTTCGGCAACCTGGCGATCATAGGATTTAAATCCGTTAGACCCATAGCTTTGTGTCCTTATCTTTCGATAAGTTTACCTTTATCGTTTATTATTTTATATGAATATAAAATTTACCATAAGTATAAATAATTTTTCGCCATTTTTCCATACTTTATTTGAAAAAAATATAAAAAATTACTCTTTTCTGAGTTTAGCGGAAGTATTATGGATAATATATAGGTATTTTTCTCCATGAATTTTCCTTTTTTTAGCTGGTAATTGTAGCTAATTATTTAACAATTACAAAATTTGATGTTGTTTCAAGAATTTAATTCTTGACAAGATGAGCGTTATAAGATAGAATTATTGAAAATTAAATTTATTAAATGCAATGATCAAGAAGTAGTAGCAGTAATGGCAGTCCTTCAGAGAGCTTTCGGTTGGTGCGAGAAAGCAGGATATAGGTACTGTGAATTCGTCTTGGGAGCTATACACTCAACGGCATATGCCAAGTAGGCTGTATCGGAATCCACCCGTTAAAGTGGAAAGCAATGTTAGTTGCTTACTGAGGTTGTGAAAACAACGAAGCAAGGTGGTACCGCGAACAATAAATTCGCCCCTGTAATACAGGAGGCGATTTTTTATTTTATAAAAAACTTGAGTTTCATTTTTATGGCAAATGGTGGTGATTTGGTATTTCCTTGCATACTTTTATATAAATCATATTTGCGTGAACAATTTAACCTATAAAGGTTA
>JAAYPH010000124.1 GCA_012519955.1 Candidatus Epulonipiscium sp. | reverse complement strand
TTTTTGCTTAAAGGATTTGCGAAAAATATGTCGAAACAAATATAATGTATTTTTATAGGTGCAAAAAGATAGGGGAGTCCCATGTATTATTCAGAAGAAATCATAGAAGAAATTCGAAGCCAAAATAATTTGGTTGATGTAGTTTCTGAATATGTTAGATTACAAAGAAAGGGTAATTCATATTTTGGATTATGCCCCTTTCATAATGAAGATACGGCTTCATTCTCAGTTAGCCCTGATAAACAAATGTATTATTGCTTTGGTTGTCAGGCGGGCGGAAATGTATTTACTTTTATTATGCAAATGGAAAATTTTAGTTTTATCGAAGCAATAAAACATTTAGCGGACAGAGCCCATATTGCTTTACCCCAGCCTGAGTATTCAGAAGAAATACGCAGAAAAATTGAAGAAAAGCAGATATTGCTTGAAATACATAAGGAAACTGCTAAATATTTTTATGCGAATCTGCGCTCTCCGAGAGGAAAACTGGCAAATGAATATTTAACAAAGAGAAAGTTAAAAGAAAATATCCAAAAGCTGTTTGGAATAGGCTATTCAAATATGGATTTTGCTGATTTATATCAATACTTGTTATACAAAGGATATGATGAAGAGCTTATTGCAAAGAGCGGATTAGTCATACCAAAGAAAAAAGGTAAAGGATATGTGGACAGATTCAGAAACAGAATCATGTTTCCTATTTTTGATGTGCATAATCAAATCATAGGTTTTGGCGGACGAGTATTGGATGATAGTCTGCCTAAATATATGAATTCTCCGGATACGCTTTTATTTGACAAAAGTAAAAATCTGTATGGTCTCAATTATGCAAGAACTTCAGGCAAAAATCAAATTTTAATTGTTGAAGGCTATATGGATGTCATATCCCTATACCAGGCGGGCTTTGAAAATGTAGTGGCTTCTCTTGGTACAGCTTTTACCCATCAACAAGCATCTTTACTAAAACGATACACAGGAGAAGTTGTTATAGTTTATGATAGTGATACAGCAGGAACCAATGCTGCTCTAAGGGCGATACCTATTTTGTCCTCTGCTGGATTGAAAATAAAAGTCGTTCAAGTACCCGGTGAGAAAGATCCGGATGACTACATTAAGCAAAATGGTCCCGAGGCCTTTCAACGATTGCTTGATCAAGCCATGGGAGCAGTAATGTTTCAAGTTTCTATTTTAAGAAAAAAATATAATATTGAAGATACTGAGCAAAAAATTAAATTTACCATGGAAGTGGCACAGCTGCTTTCAAAATTAGACAATGAGATTGAGCGAGATGTATATCTTCAGGAGATATCCAATGATACAAAAATTTCTGCCCAATCTATTTT
Source organism: Candidatus Epulonipiscium sp. (assembly GCA_012519955.1). GTDB lineage: Bacteria > Bacillota > Clostridia > Lachnospirales > Defluviitaleaceae > Defluviitalea > Defluviitalea saccharophila. Next base: position 5,459 of record JAAYPH010000124.1, on the reverse strand, counting down.
AAATGAAATAAAGAAATATAGAACGATTCAAAGAAGAAATACTAATACCATCAATCAGTATTCAAAAAAGTTGGAAACTCAACCTAAAGATCAATTTAAAACAAATCAAGCACCCAACACTATGGATGAAAAGAATGGATTATATAAAGCTCAAAAAAATATTCTTAGTTTCCTTTATCATAATCCGTTACATTATCCCAAAATAAAGCCCCATCTATCTTCTGAAGATTTTACTGATCCAGTATTAAAAAAGGTAGCTAAATTAATTTATGGGCAGTATGATAAAGGCTTAAATATTGAGCCTGCTGCGGTGATTAACCATTTTGAAGATTTGAATGAGCAAAAGCAGGTTTCTAAGATCTTTGGAGAAGAAAAAAATAAAAATCAAGAATTTGATATTGAAAAAGCGGTAAACGATCAGATTAAATTAATTAAAAAAGCAAATATCGACAAAAGAAGCAGAAATGCAACTGATATATATGAGATTCAATCTCTAATAGAGCAGAAAAAGCAGCTAGAAAAGTTGTATATTAACCTTATAAGTGGTTAAAATAGTAGACAGGTGAGGAAAGGATGGATTCTGCGTGAAAACAAGCGAACAAACCAAATTTTTGACCCGTGTGAAGGAATTGGTCGCATTAGGTAAACAAAAAAAAGGTGTGCTCGAATATAAAGAGATTATGGATCATTTTTCCGATATGGAATTGGAGCCAGAACAAATCGAAAAAATCTATGAATATCTTGAGCGACAAAATATTGATGTTTTAGGAAATATCGAAGAAGAAGAACCTGAAAATGACTTGGATTTAAGTCTTCCAGAAGGAATTAATATCGATGACCCGGTACGGATGTATTTAAAAGAAATTGGTAAAGTGCCTCTTCTTTCTGCAGAAGAAGAAATCGAACTGGCCAGAAGAATGGAAGAAGGGGACCCTGAAGCTAAAAGAAAATTAGCAGAAGCCAATCTTAGACTGGTTGTTAGTATTGCAAAGCGTTATGTAGGTCGTGGGATGTTATTCTTGGACTTAATTCAGGAAGGCAATTTAGGGCTTATTAAAGCTGTAGAAAAGTTTGATTATGGCAAAGGATTTAAGTTTAGTACATATGCAACTTGGTGGATTCGTCAGGCCATTACAAGAGCTATAGCAGACCAGGCAAGAACCATAAGAATTCCTGTTCACATGGTAGAAACAATTAATAAATTGATTCGTGTTTCAAGACAGCTCCTTCAAGAATTAGGCCGTGAGCCTCAGCCTGAAGAAATTGCAAAAGAATTAAATATGCCCGTTTCTAAAGTAAGAGAAATCATTAAAATTGCTCAAGAACCTGTTTCATTGGAGACTCCTATAGGAGAAGAAGAAGACAGCCACCTGGGAGATTTTATTCCTGATGAGGATGTACCTGTTCCCGCTGAAGCTGCGGCTTTTACTCTTCTTAAAGAACAATTGATTGATGTTCTGGATACATTAACCGATCGTGAACAAAAAGTGCTTCGTCTTAGATTTGGATTGGATGATGGAAGAGCAAGGACACTCGAAGAAGTTGGTAAGGAATTTAATGTAACTCGGGAACGTATTAGACAAATTGAAACAAAGGCCTTAAGGAAACTAAGACATCCAAGCAGAAGCAAAAAACTAAAAGATTATTTGGAATAGAAGTTGAGTGGAATCAACTTCTTTTTCATATGGTTAAATTTATTAATTAAAGGAGAGACATATGGAGTTATCAAAACGTTTATACACCATTGCACAGCAAGTGCCTAAAGGTGCTGTTGTCGCAGACATAGGGACAGATCATGGGTATATCCCTATTTATTTATATAAAGAAAACATTATAAAAAAGGCTATAGCAACCGACATCAATAAAGGTCCTCTTCAACGGGCAGAACAAAATATCAAAGCCCATCATGCAGAAAAAGTAATAGAAACCAGGTTAGGAAACGGATTGGAGCCCATTCAGCCTAATGAAACAGATACCCTTATTCTGGCAGGAATGGGAGGAATGTTGATTATTGATATTTTAAACAATTGCCCTGATCTTGTAAAGGGAGTAAATAGAATTATTCTTCAGCCCCAATTGGATCAAAAAGAAATAAGACAATACCTGCACAAAATCCATTTTAAAATTATAAACGAAGAAATTATTTATGAAGATAATAAATACTACTGGATTATTACAGCAGAACCCGGAAATGAAGAATATAACGATAAAAAATACTATCTATTTGGTAAAAAACTTTTGGAAGAAAGAAATCCCATTTTAATGAAGTATATTGAAGAAAAACTCATACAATTAAGAAATATATTAGAAAAGTTAAAGGAAACTTCTACTCAAAATACTCTTAGACGTATAAATGAAATAGAACAAGAGATTAAGCTGTTTGAGGAGGCGTGGGAATGTCTTTAACATGCAAAAGAATAATCGAAGAATTAAACAAATTGGCTCCGGAGTATTTAGCAGAAGAATGGGATAATGTAGGATTAATGCTTGGTGATATGGAGCAAGAGGTGCGGCGAATTCTGATCGCTTTAGACGCCATACCAGAGGTTATTAAGGAAGCCATCGAAGAAAAAGTGGATTTAATTATTACCCATCATCCTTTTATTTTTAAACCGATCAAACATATTCGCAAAGATCATGTTCTAGGAAAAAGCATATATGACCTGATACAAAATAATATTGCCTTATATTCAGCCCATACCAATTTGGACATTGCATTTGGAGGAACAAATGATGTACTCGCTCAAATCCTGGAATTGGAGAATATAACGGTTCTATCGGAATTAGATTTAAAAAGCCGAAATAGTGAAGAAAAATACGGCATGGGTAGAATTGGGACTGTAAAAAGAAGCTATACTCTGGATGAATTTGCAAGGTTTGTTCAAGGCAAACTGAAACTGCCAAACATAAGAATAGTTGGAGAATCGAATCATATAATTAATAAAGTTGCATTGACGACGGGAAGCGGTGTATCCTATCTTCAGGATGCTGTCAATAAAAAAGCAGATGTATTTATAACGGGAGATGTTAAATTCCACGATGCCCAAAGAGCACTTCAACTGGGTATTGCTCTGATCGATGCCGGTCATTACGGAACAGAAAATATCATCGTACCTATTCTTAAAGAATATTTGGAAAAACTTAAGGAGCCGGAGCATTCACTGGAAATCTTAACTTCTAAAGTAAACGGTGAGCCTTTTAGAATTAATATCTAAATAGCGGGAGGGGAAATATGATGGATCAAACGAGGGACCCAAGCAATATACACGTTACTTTTCCTAATGGAGAAATAAAAACATATCAAAGAGGAATTAAACTCCAGGAAATCGCTCAAGATGTGCAGGATCGTTACCCAGCTACTATTGTAGCTGTCAAAATTAATAATAAGATAAAAGAGTTAAGAAATGAACTTAAGGAAGATTGCGATATCGAATTCATTGATTTGACGACCACTGACGGGATGAGGATTTACCAAAGAAGTGTATCTTTTTTACTTGTGTATGCAGTAAAAGAATTAATGAAAGACGGGAATGTGATGATTCATCATTCCATGGGCCCGGGGTTCTATTGTGAATTATCAGGAGCACCAGATTTATCCGAAGAACTTTTAGCCGAAATTGAAAAGAAGATGAAAGCAACGGTGGATCAAGATCTACCCTTTGAAAAAATGTCCATTCCTCTGGAAGAAGCGATGAAAATCTTTGAGCGAAATGGTATGGACGATAAGAGAAATTTATTTAAATACAGAAGATCTTCAATGGTAAATTTGTATCAGTTGGGATGGCTCAAAAATTATTTTTACGGGTATATGGTGCCTAGTACGGGATACCTTAAATATTTTAAATTGATTTATCATCCTCCTGGATTTATATTACAATTTCCTACTAAAAAAGAACCAACAAAAGTTCCGGAATTCCATCCATTAAAAAAGCTTTCTCAAATTTTCCTGGAATATGAAAGATGGGGCAGCATTTTAAGAGTGGACACGGTTGGAGCATTAAATGATATAATAGCCGATCAGGAAATCGGAGGACTGATTAGAATTTCAGAAGCTCTCCATGAAAAGAAAATTGCTCAAATCGCTGATAAAATTGCAGAAAAAAGGGATACTATAGGAATTGTTTTAATAGCAGGACCTTCTTCATCTGGGAAAACCACTTTTGCCCAAAGGCTTGCGATACAACTCCGTGTAAATGGTATGCGCCCCCATGCCCTTTCAATAGATGATTATTTTGTAGATCGAGAACATACCCCTAGAGATGAAAACGGTGAATATGATTTTGAGGCTTTAGAAGCCATAGATATAGAAAAATTTAACCAGGATTTATCAAAGCTTTTAAAGGGGGAAATCGTTGAAATACCATCTTTTAATTTTAAAAATGGAAAAAGAGAATACAAGGGCAGAAAAATAAAAATGGATACCAATGATGTCCTTGTTATTGAAGGCATCCATGGATTAAATGAAAAATTAACAGCAGATATTCCAAAAGAGAATAAATTTAAAATTTATATCAGTGCACTGACGCAGCTTAATCTGGATGACCATAATAGAATACCAACAACAGACGTAAGGCTCTTAAGAAGGATCGTCAGGGATAACCTATACCGTGGAACCGATGCAGAGAGAACCATTGAGTTATGGCCTTCTGTAAGAAGAGGAGAAGAAAAAAATATATTCCCATTTCAAGAAGAAGCGGATGTTATGTTTAATTCGGCATTGATTTATGAATTAGCAGTGTTAAAACAATATGCGGAACCACTGTTATTTAAAATAGATCCCAAGTCTAAATGCTATTCGGAAGCTAAACGACTATTTAAGTTCTTGGATTATTTCTTAGGGGTAAGCAGTGAAGCCGTACCACAGAACTCGATTATAAGAGAATTTATCGGAGGAAGCTGTTTTCATTAGAAAAAATTTCATTTGACCATATCTGGTCATTATGATAATATATTAAAGCTAAATAAATAAAGTGAGTAAGTCAGACGGTCGCGAGTACAGTACCGAAAGGTCGTACTTGAGGAAAGTCCGAGCTCCGTAGGGCAGGGTGCTGGGTAATACCCAGTGGAGGCGACTCTAAGGAAAGTGCAACAGAAATAAACCGCCAGTTTTACTGGTAAGGATGGAAAGGTGAGGTAAGAGCTCACCGCTCCTTAGGTGACTAAGGAGGCTCTGTAAACCCCACCCGGAGCAAAACCGTATAGGGGAACATATGTGGTTGCCCGCCACGTTCCCGGGTAGGTTGCTTGAGCGTATAGGTAACTATACGTCGAGATAGATGACCGTTTAATACAGAACTCGGCTTATAGATTTGCTCACTTTAAAATGTGATAAACACTGGCTTTTATGCTGGTGTTTTTTGTTTTTTAAATTGTTTTTTAAAAGCTAATTTAGACCCAAAAATCTAATACATTCTTGTATATTTTTAGAATTATGATATAATAGTAAAAATTTAAAGAAG